>DATKFB010000343.1:0-24730 GCA_035544435.1 Polyangia bacterium | reverse complement strand
AGCGTCATCTACCTGGCCGAGGGGACGCGTTCGCCCGAGGTCGAGCGGGTGGTCCAGGCCGCCAAGGAACGCGGCGTCAGCGTGGAGATCCGGGCCCGCCGTCTGGTCGCGGAGCTGGCGGGCGACGCCGTCCACCAAGGGCTGGTCGCGGTGACCGGACGTTTTCGCTACGCCACGATCGACGACATCCTGGGCGCAGCGACGCAGGCGAACGAGCCGCCGCTGGTGGTGCTGCTCGACGGCATCACCGACCCGCACAACCTGGGCGCGATCGTTCGCAGCGCCGAGGTGCTGGGCGCGCACGGCGTCGTCATCCCCGCGCACCGCGCCGCGCCCGTGACGCCGGCCGCCGTCAAGGCGTCCGCGGGCGCCACCGAGCGCGTACGCATCGCCCAGGTCACGAACATCCTGCGCGCCGTCGACGCCCTGCGCGCCAAGGGCGTGCGCGTCCTCGGCGCCGGCGCGGGGGAGGGCGAGCGCCTCGACGCGACCGACCTGCGGGGCCCGATCGGGCTCGTCGTGGGCGCCGAGGGCAAGGGCATGCGCGAGGCCGTGGGGCGCCGCTGCGACGGCCTCTTCCACATTCCGCAGCGCGGCGCCGTCTCTTCGCTCAACGCGTCGGTGGCGGCCGCCATCGCCCTCTATGAAGCCGCGCGACAGCGGCGAGCCATCTGATAACCTAGCGCGCCGGAGGTTCACGGAAGTCATGTCACGCATCCCAGTTGCCGTCGTCGGGGCCACCGGCCTCGCAGGCCAGCAGTTCCTCGCGTCGCTCGCGGGGCACCCCGATTTCGAGATCCGCAAGCTGGCGGCGTCGAGCCGCTCGGCGGGCAAGAAGTACGCGGACGCCGTCAAGGACGACACGGGCGCCTCGAAGTGGTTCTGCAGCGATCCGCTCGCGGCCGAGCACGCCTCGATCGTCGTCGAGGACTCGGCGCAGCTGACGACCGACGGCATCGGCCTCGTGTTCTCCGCCGTCGAGGCCGACGTCGCGCGCGAGCTCGAGCCCCGCTGCGCCGAGAAGGTGCCCGTCATCTCGACGGCGAGCGCCTTCCGCTACGAGCCCGACGTGCCCGTCTTCCTGCCCGGCGTTAACTGGGACCACGCGGCGCTCATCGACGTGCAGCGTAAACGGCGCAACTGGAAGGGCTTCGTGTCGCCCGGTCCGAACTGCACGACCGTCGGCCTCGCCATGACCCTGCGTCCGCTCGACGTCGCGTTCGGCGTGAGCCGCGTCATCATGACGTCGATGCAGGCGCTCTCGGGCGCGGGCCGCTCGCCGGGCGTCAGCGCCATGGACGTCCTCGACAACATCATCCCGTACATTCCCAAGGAAGAGGAGAAAGTCCAAAGTGAGACGCTCAAGATCCTCGGCAAGATTTCAGCCGGCGTCATCACGCCCGCCAACATGAGCGTGTCGTGCACGTGCACGCGCGTGAACGTCCTCGAGGGCCACACCGAGTCCGTCTTCGTCGAGCTGCGCAAGAAGGCAGGGCTCGACGAGGTCAAGGCTGCCTGGCGCGAGCTCGGCGCCGACTTGGTCGCGCTCAACCTCCACTCGGCGCCCAAGCACCTCATCAGCGTCACGGACGATCCCTTCCGCCCGCAGGTCCGACTCGACCGCGACGCCGAGGGCGGCATGTCCACCGTCGTGGGCCGCCTGCGCGAGGACCCGGCCCTGCCGAACGGCGTGAAGTACCTGCTCGTCTCGCACAACACCCGCATGGGCGCGGCGCGCGGGGCGATCCTCGTCGCCGAGTACCTCATGAAGAAGGGGTACATCGGCTAGGGCCCCTCTCCCCGCCGGGAGGGGAGAGGAGGAGATCTTTCGGGAAATTTATTTAGGAGGGGCGGAAGCCGCCGAGGTCGTGGAGGAGGTCCGTGACCGTCGCAGAGAGCTTGCTGAAGCCGGGCTCGACGAGATCGTACGTGGACTCGTTCATGTAAAGGTCGCGGCGCAGCTCGATCTGGATGGCGTGGATGTCGTCCGCAGGCCGGCCGTGGTGGGTCGTGATGTAACCGCCCTTGTACGGGTCGTTGAAGGCGACGCTGTAGCCGCGCTTGGCGAAGTGGTCGCCCACGAGGTGCGACAGCGCGGGTGCGCAGCTCGTCCCTTCGCGGTCGCCCGGCACGACGTCGGCGCGCGCGCGGCCCGGGTCCTTGTGCCCGGCGCGCCCGCGCGACGGCATCGAGTGCCCGTCGACGAGGATCGCGAAGCCGAAGCGCCCGCGCGCGCGGGCGAGCGCCTGCGCGAGCGCGTCGTGGTACGTCGCGTGGAGGGCGGTACGCGCGCGCCACTCCTCGAGGGTGAGAGGACGCGCGATGGCCGGCACGCCCGCGGTCGTCACCGCCCAGATGAAGCCGCGCCCGTCGGCGTTGCGGGGCGCCGGGTGCTCGGGCACGGCACCGGGCGAGACGTCATCGGCATCGCGATTGAGGTCGCACACGAAGCGCGACAGGCGCGCCGCTAGGCTGACCTCGGGCCCGTCCGGGGCGCCGATGCGATAGAGCCGATCGACGTAGAGGTCCGCGTCGCAGCGCACGTCGAGCTCGGGCGAGAGGGTCGCCTCGAAGCCGCGCGTGGCGACGCCCGCGTGCGGCACACTGACGACGACGGCCGTCGTCGGCTCAGAGGGCAATCGCGGCGCGAACGCGCCGTCGACGATCGTGAACATGGATCCTGGTTCGTCGGACATGCCTCGCCCCTCCCGTTACCAGCTCATCCTGTAGCCCACGTCGCCCATGAGACCGGCGACGTTCCCGCGGACGTAGTCGCCATGCGACGTGCGCCCGAGATCCACCCAGAGATAGCGCGCGCCCACGATGAGCCGCCCCGGCGGCAACGGAAACGATGCCTCGGCGTCCGCCTGGAGCGCGATCGACCAAGCCGACGCCGAGACCGTCGCGCCCGAGCTCGACAGATCTGGCGTGAGCCGCGTGCCGGCGATCGACACGCCCGCGCCGGCGCCTGCCGACAGCTCGGGGAAGCCCGCCATCCCGAAGCGATAACGCGCGAGCGCGAGCAGCGGGACCTGGTTAATCTCGAGGCGCGAGGTCGTGGAGCTCGGGCCCGGCACCGTGATGTCGCCGCGCAGATAACCGGCGGTGAGGCCCGCGACGAACCGGGCCGTGCGTCGCGGCACGGGCAGCAGCACCTCGACGAAGGCCGCCGGCCCCGCGACCTGTCCCAGGTTCGAGAAGAGGCCGAACCGCGCCGCCGCGAGTACACGCATCGGGGGCGGAAAGACCTCGACGCTCGCGGCCGCGCGCAGCGTCGGCCCCGCGGTCACGGCGATGACCTCACGGTGAACGTCACGCGCGCGCTCGGGCACGAACTCGGCGATGTATTCGCCTTCGTGCGCCATGCGCACGGCGCCGAGGCGGCCTCGGGGCGTCTCCCAGCTCAGACCGGGCACGAGGGTGGGCGTCCCATTCCGATCGAAGGCGCGAGCGCGCAGCTCCGTCGCGCGTCGGCCGTCAGCCACGAAGCGCTCGTCGCTCACGGCGAGCGAGAGCGTCGCCGGGGAGCCGCCCGTGAGCAAGAGATCTTGCAATGCGTGGGCCGCGTCGAGCGTCACCTCGACGGTGATGGAGTCCTTGCCGGAGTAGAGAACAGGCGGCGGCACGATGAGCATGCCGAGGCCACCCGACATCGCGCGCAACGAGGCGGGCTGCCCGTCGACCGTGGCGCGCGCGCGGTCGGCCGAGGTGGGGTTGCCGAACTGATCGTGGGCCGACACGACGATGCGCGCCTGCGCGCCGCCGCCGATGACGAGTCGGCGCAGGCTCGGCGAGAGCGTGAGCGAGCGCGGCGGCCCCGCGAGCAACGGCACGGTCGCCTCAGCGCGCGCGAGCGGCGTCCCGGCCAGCGCCGCCGTGAGCGCGAGCGCGCCGGCGCCCACGCGCCGAGGCATCTCGACGAGGAAGCGCGCCTGGCCCGGTCCGCCGTCGCCGATGGGGTGGACGAGCCCCTCCGCGGCGCGCAGCGACAGGCGGCCGGGCGTGGCCGGCTCGCCCGAGGCGTCGAGGCCCAATACGGCCACCTCGGCGAAGCTCGCTACCTCGGCCGCGGGCGGCCCGATGATGAGGACGCGCCGGTAGGGCGCGGGCTGCAGGTCGACCTCCGTCTCGTTGACGTTGCCGTTGTGATCGACCGCGCGCGCCGTTCCCACGCGCACCCCCGGCGGCACCTCGATGGGGATCTTGACGTGCCCCTGCTTGTCGGCGACCACCGGCCCGAAGGATTTGCCCCCCACGCGCAACGTCACCTCGGCGAGCGGGCTCGTTCGCAGCGGCATCTCCGTGTTCGCGTGCAGCGGCAGCCGCGCGACGCCGCGCAGCCGCTGCGCACCGCCGCCGACCTCGGCGACGAGCAACGCGACCTCGGGGAATCGATCGGCGGGAGCCACGTAGCGCGCCGTGAAGCGCCCGGGCACGCCCGTCGGACGCGGCAGCTCCAGCGTTCCCACGGTCGCGAAGGTGCGCGTCGGCGCGAGGACCTCGCTGCCAGGACCGCTCACCTCGACGTTGATCGTTACCTCCGTATCGGCGCCGAGCAGCACGAACTCCCGCGCCGGCGTGAGCGTGACCTGCACGCCCGCGGGAGCCGACGCCGGCGTCGGCGTCGGCCCTTGCGCCCACGCCGGACGCCCGAGCGTCAGCGCGAGCAGCGCCAGCGCCAGTCGGCCGCGGGCAGCCGCCGCGCGCATCACAGCTCCTGCAAGACCGGCAGCGTCAGCCGGAAGACGGTCACGACCGCCTCGTTCCACGGCCCCACGTCGTCGGGCAGCACGAGATCGCCGCCCATGCTGCGCGCGATCTCGCGGCTCACCGCCAGGCCCAGCCCCGTTCCGTGCTCCTCGCCCTTGGTCGTGAAGAAGGTCTCGAAGAGCCGCCCGCGCACCGCCTTGGCGACACCCGAGCCGTTGTCGGCCACTTCGATGGCGACGAAACCAGGATCGGCCGTGACGATCTGGGCCCGCACCTGGATGAGGGGGGCGGCCACCGACGCCACGGCGTCGAGGGCGTTCGCGATGAGGTTGATGAGGATCTGCTCGAGCGCGTGCGGCAGAACGGCGAGGGACGGCACGTCGGGGGCGATCTGCGTGCGCATCGTGGGGCCCTTGCGCAGACGGTAATCGAGGAGCGACGTCACGCGGACGAGCACGGGCCCGACCTCGGCGCGGCGTTTGGCGTTCTGGAGCACGGGCGCCGTGAACTGGCGCAAGTTCGACACGAGCGCCGCGAGTCGCTCCGACTGGTCGACGATGTGGCGCGCGAAGTCCAAGACCTCTTCGAGATCGACGCGCTCCTTCTCAAGGAGGAGCTGGCCGAGGCCCTTGATCGCGAAGAGGGGCTGTCGTAGCTCGTGGATCTGCTGCGCCGCGAAGCGGCCGAACTCGGCGAGGCGCCCCGCCGACGTCAGGAGGTCGCGCAAGCGCGCGAGCTCGGCCTCCAGCTCCTGCTCTCGCGTCATCATTTCCACAAGTCTCCCGGCTCGCGCGCGAGCCTGGGCGGACGCGTCGGGCGCCGCACGAGCGTCGCGTCGGCGGCGCGACGACGGCCCGCGAGATCCTCCGCCTCGACGGCGACCCGGTTCGGGCCCTCGCGCAGCGGCACGACGGCCGTGAACCGTCCGTCACCGCCCACGGCGGTCTCGGCGCCGTTGACGGTCACGAGCGAGGCGGTCCCGACGTGCCCCTCGATCCGGGCCGTGTCGCCGTGCCGCTCGCCCTCGGGCCATACGACCTGCAAGAGGACCTCCTCAGGGATCTTCTCGGGATCCTCGGGTGGCGCGCCGGCGCGGACGCTGCGCGTCTCCGTCCCCTCGGACACGACGACCGTCTTGCCCGCGCTCGCGAAGCGGGCCTTGCCCTTGAGGGTGGCCACCGAGACCTGGCCGTGCTCGTCGGATTGCACGACGACGTGGGCCGGCCCCTCGGTCGATGTCGTCGTCTCGCGGGCGGTGATCGCGAGCGTCTCGTTCGCGGCCTCCACGCGCGCGACCACCTTGCCGCGCCGCAAGTCGACGCTCGAGCCGGCCGCCGACAGCCGATCGAGCCGGATCTCGACCTTCTCGCGCAACTCGATCTCGCCGCCAGCCGAGAGGCGAAGCACGGCGTGAGCGCCGGGAACCGTGCGCACGAGGTCATCGCGCGTGAGGAGGTCACCCTGGTGGATCGAGATCCAGCGGCCATCACGATAGGCGTCGACTTGACCATCGGCCGACACGACCTGGAAGATGCGGGCGTCCGCCTGACTGTCCGCGCGGGCCTCCCCCTCGGAGGCAACCACGGGCGGCGCGGGGCGACGCGCCGGCCGCTCGAAGAGCGCCCGGGAGAGCCGCGAAGCGGCGAAGACACCGCCCACTACGGCGACCACGAGCGTCGCCGTGCCGAGGTGGCGCCATGGCCCCGGCGCCTTCTTCGGAAAGAGGGGAGGCCCTCCGATCATGCTAGGACCGCCTTCTCGACGACGATAGGGAACGTCATCTGGAAGCTCGAGCCCTTGCCGAGCGCGCTCTGCACCTGGATCGTGCCGCCGTGATCCTCTATGGTCTTGTGCACGACGGAAAGACCCATCCCGACGCCCGACCAGTCGCCCACCTTCGTCGTGAAGAACGGGTCGAAGATGCGCGGCAGGTGCTCGGCGTTGATGCCCCGACCGGTGTCGGTCACCGTGACGCGCGCCAACCTCTCGGCGGTCACGGACGTCTCGAGGGTGAGCGTCCCGCGGGAACCGGCACCGGCGGCGGCGTCCCCGCTGGACATGGCGACGCGCGCGTTCTGCATGAGCTGGATGAAGGCTTCCTGGAGCTGAGTGGCGCTGCCGCGAATCGTGGGCAGGGACTGAGCATACCGGCGGACGACCTGGATGCCAGCGGTCTGCAGATCGGTCGGCCCGCACAGCTCGAGAGCGTCGTCGAGGACCCGCCCGAGGTCGAGCGATCCATAATCCTCGCCGCCCTGGCGCTGGGCGAAACGCAGTAGGTTCTGTACGATCTTGCGAATGCGCAGGGCTTGCGTCTCCACGTCCTGCACGAGCGGCCGGGCCGGGTGGTGCGGCGGCAGGTCGACAATGAGGAGCTGCGCGATTCCGAGGACGCCGGCGAGGGGGTTGTTGATCTCGTGAGCGACCCCGGCGCCCAGCTGCCCGATCGCGGCGAGCGAGCGCGACCTCAGCAAGAGGTCTTGAGCCTCGCGGAGCTCCCGAGTCTTTTCCTCGACGCGGCGCTCGAGGGTTTGATTCCACGACATGATCTCGCTCGTTTGCTGCGTGATCTTGGCGCGCGCGCCGTCGAGCCCCTCGGCCATCCTGTTGAAGGCGATCGCCAGATCGCCGAGCTCGTCGTCGGCGCCCTTGGCGATGCGCGTCTCGAGGTGGCCGGCCGCGATCTGCCGGGATCCCGCCGAGAGCGTCTCGACGCGCGAGGCGAGCCGTCGCGCGAAGATTCGGGCCGCGATCGAGCCGACGACGATCGAGACGCCGAGCCAGAACAGCGTCGCCCAGCGGATCCGGTTGACGGGCAGCAGGGCGGCGTCGGCGGCCTTCTCGACGACGACGCCGAATCCCCAAGGCCCCGTAGGCGCGTAGGCGCCGATGACGGCCCGACCCGCGCTCGCGTAGGCGGCGACCGTCGCGGCGGTGGCGAGCTCGCCCTCGTGGCCACCGGGAGGGTGTTGCGCCTCGAGGTGCGCCACGCCGCCCACGGCGCCCGCCGCGACGAGCCGCGCGCGCGCGTCGAGCAGCCTGACGTCGGTCTCGAGATCGGACAGAGCCTTGACGTAATCACCGAGCCGCCTGAGCGAGACCTCGGCCGTGAGCACGCGCTTGCCGCCGCCCAGCTTGGGGTCGAAGGCAACGGCGAGGACGACGTGCGGCACGCGCGCCGGCCCCCCTAGGAAGACGGGGCCCACGCCGTCTCCGCGCGACAGCGCCTGACCGAGCGGGGCCATGAGGCCGACGCCCTCGACGTCCGTGGGCCGCATCGGCTCGTGGTTGCGGAAGGTCTCGTACGCCGACGGCGTCTCGAGGTAGGCGGGCTGGCCCACGGGCGCGCCGTGCTCGTCGAACATCGCGATCGCGCAGAAGTCGTCGCTCTGGTGATAGACGAGCTGGAGGAACTTCAGGAGGCCTTGGGCCGACGGCGCGTCGCCGGGCCCGCCCCGCGTCAGATCGAAGATGCGCGCGTCCGTGCGCAGGATCGACAGGAGGTTGCCCATCTCGCTGCCCGCGTGCTCGGCGACCTGCTTGGCAACCGTGAGCTCGTTGTCCTCGATGGCGGCGCGCAGCGCGCCCTGGCCGATGCTGAGCCACCAATACCCCGCGATGGCGAGCGGCACGGCGGACACGCCGAGCGCGAGCAGCGTCAGCTTGAGCTTGAGCCTCACGGCGGGCCCGCCGCGCACGGGCAGGCCGGTGGCGCCGCAACCCCCGCGTCGGCCGCGTCAGAACCGACGTAGGTGAAGGCGAGCGGCAGCATCCCGATGCCGCCTGCTGGATCTTGCGCGAACACCGCGACCGCGCCGGCGCCGGGCGGCGTGAACCCCTCGATGCGGTTCTGACTGACGTAGACGGGGCAGCGGAGCTGCGAGGCGTTCGCGCCGTCGGCGCCAAACCAGATCCGCGTCAAGGGCTGGTCGCGAAAGAACTTACCGACGATCGTGATGGGCGTGCAGCCCGCGAGCGGGCCCGACGTCGGCGTCAGGGCGCGCACCTCGGGTTGACCCACGAAGTCGAAGCTGCTCGAGAGATCCATCGAGAGCGCGCCCGTGCGCACCGTCACCGTCGCCAGGCCCGGATCGTGCTGCGGGGTCGTCCCTTGAATGAGGCTCGCGCTCACGACCGTGCCACCGTTCGGCTGGAGCAAGGAGCCCCCGACGAATACCTGCGTACCAGTGATGAAGTTGTCGCCCATGACCGACAGCTGCGTGCCGCCCGTCGCCGGCCCCTCGAACGGCCCGAACGACGCGACGACGGGCGCCACCCCGACGGCCAAGGTCGTCTCGGCGCGTTGGGAGTTCGTCGCTGTGTCGTGCGCCGTGACGATGACGTTGAGGGGCTGCCCGTTCTGCATCGGCTTCGGCACGACGAACAGAAAGCGGCACGTCGCCTGATGCACGTCGGGCGCCAACTGGGGGCACGTCCCCGACAGCAAGACGTCGCTCGACGTCACGATGAAGTCCATCGACGATAGGTACCCGAAGCCGTCGTCGGCTCGGAAGGCGACCGGCACCTCGGCGCCGGCGTTGACGATCGCGCCCGCGACGGGCTCGTCGATCGTGACGACGGGGTTGGTCTTGTCCGGCCCGAGCGAGACGAAGCCCGCGCCGAGCCGGGCCAGCGCGCCCCGCGGATCGCGGACCTCGACGTCGTAGGAACCAGCCGCGATGCCCGGTTCGAGCTCCGCTGCGAGCTCCGACGTGCTGAGCCACTGCAGCGAGTCCGCGGCCACGCCGCCTTTGCCGCCCGAGCTCGGGGCGAGGAAGGCGGTGAAAGCACCGAGCTCGGTCGTCTCTTGCCCGCCGGTCGTGTCGATGTCGTAGACGGGACGAAAAGGACCGCCCTCTATCACGATGGGGATCTTGTCGTCGCTGTAGGCCACCGCGGGCGTGACCGCCGAGATCGTGACCGCCGGCTCCGTGCTGCCCGCGCAACCGGCGGCCGCGCCGCCCGCGGCCGCCCAGCCGACGACCACGACCACGGCGACGCCGAGCCGGGCGCGCTCGGGGATCCTCATCGAGCCCATACTACCGCCAAGGGCGCGTCAAACGTATTTGAATCCGGGCGCCCCCGGCGATCAGTCGAAAAAGGCCTCGGTGCGGATCTGGAGCTTTCGGTTCACGCCGCGCGCAACCAGTTCGCGCTTGAGCTCGTTGATCATGGCGCCGTTGCCGACGAGGTAGAAGGTCGGGGCCTGCAGCGTCGGCAGCGCCTCGAGGACGGCGGCCGTGATGCGCCCGCGCGCGCCGGTCCAGGACGCGCCGGGCGCCGTCAGATGGATCGAGAGCCGCGCGCCCGCGCGCGCCGCCAGGTCCTCGACCTCGGCGCGAGCGAAGAGGTCGGACTCCTCGCGCGCGCCCCAGAAGACGTGGCGACGGCCCGGCTCGGAGCGCGCCGCCAGCTCGCCCAGCATGGGCATGACCGCCGCGAGACCCGTGCCGGTCGCGCCGAAGACGACGTCGCCGGCGTGGGCTGGGTCGAGCACGAAGAAGCCGTGCGGCCCCGTGAGGTTGATCTTCGCGCCCAGCGGCAAAGTCATGAGGTAAGCCGAGGCCGCCCCCTCGGGCATGACGCGAATGATGAAGCGCAGGCGATCGCCGTCGACCGTCTGCGAGGCGATGGAATAACTGCGGCGCGGTGGGGCGGCTCCCTGCGACGTCTCGGTCTCGTCGACGGCGATCGAGACGAACTGGCCGGCGCGAAAGGGAAGGTGCGCAGGAGAGCGCATCTCGAAGACGAGCTCCGCGATCCCCGGCGCAATCATCGACCGGGCGCCGAGCGCGGCGACGAGGGATGCCATGCCTCGGCACGATACCAGAGTGTGTTAGGTTCCGCTCATGACGAACCCCCGCGCGATGCACATGGTCCTCGCGGTCGTGATCGCCACCCTCGGCTGCGCCAAGCACGACGAGGCCGGCAAGGCGTCGGGCGTGCCGCCCCTCCCGAACGCGCCGGCGGCGCCCGCGGCTCCCGCGCCGGGCGGTTCGCCGCCTCCGGCAGCGCCCGCCTCGAAGCCCGTCGATCCCAACGCCAAGATCACGGGCCAGGTCGTCGTCGCCCCCTCCATGCGCGCGCACGTCGCGCCCACCGACACGATCTACATCGTCGCGCGCCGCATCCCCGACAACCCGACCGCGCGCGGCTCGCTCGTCGCCGTCAAGAAGGTCCCCGCCACGAAGTTTCCGCTCGACTTCGAGCTCTCCACCGCCGACATGCCCTTCCAAAACGGCGCGTTCGAGGGCGACCTCCAGCTGTCGGTGCGGGACAACAAGAGCGGCGATCCCATCGTGCGCCGAAAGGGCGACGTCTTCGGGATGCTGCCCAAGGTGCGCGTGGGCGCGCGCGACGTGAAGCTCCCGCTCGAGCAGCTCCAACAGGAAGACGAGTCGCTGGCCGCGGGGCCGATGACCGGCGGCGCCCTTCCTCCCGGGCACCCCTGACCAGGCCGCGCGGGGAGCGGCGAGCCGGGCCCTCGTCATGGTACTGTCCGCGCCATGCCGGATTACAAGACACTGCGGGAGATGGTCAGCCACCGCGTGACCTTTGAGTTCGACACGGGATCGAAGGTCGTCGGGTACATCGCCTCGTGCGCGCCGCCGAGCGGCCCCGTCCAGATGGTGACGCTCTCCAAGGTCCAGATCCTCGACGCGGCCAACAACGTCGTGGGGAAGTACGATGAGTATCCCTTCGTCCCCAACAACCTCATCGGCTTTAGCGTCACGGAGGGTCCGCTCTGACATGAAGGCGCCGCGCCCGTGGGCGGTGCTGGCCGCCTCACTGCTGGGCGCGTGCGCCGGACCCCGCGAGCAGATCGTCGAGGATCGCTACGACATCGCGGAGTCGGCGCGCACGCCGAACGTCTCGGAGATCGAAGACCTCGGCGGCGGCGACGTGCCGCTCCAGGGCCGGCTTACGCTCGTGGCGTCCGACGGGGTCGCCGTCATCGGCGAGACGCTGTGGGTCCACGGCACCGGCTTCGGCCGTCAGCCTTCGGTCGCCGTGGGCGGACGGCCTGCGGCCGTCCTCGGGCGCACGCGCGACGGCGGCATCCTCGTGCGCGTCCCGCCGCTCACGCCCGTAGGCGCGCAAGCCGTCGTCGTCGGCAACGAGGTCGGCAAGGGAGAGAAGAGCATCGCCGTGCGCCGGTACGCCGCCGTGCTCGGCGTCGATGCGGGCCAGCTCGCCTGGGTCGAGATGAAGCCGGACGGACCCGTCGCCGCGGGCGTGACGCCCGTGCCGGGTGGACGCCTGCTCGCGCTGTCGCCGGACGGGCGCGCGGCCTACGTCGCCGAGACGGGGCGCTCGACCGTGGACGTCATCGACGTCGCGGCCAACGGCGCGCCGAAGCTCGTGACGCGGCTCGACCTCGGCAAGCAGCCCGTCCTCGCCCTGGCCGCCGCGGCGCGCGCCTGGACCCTCGCGATCGTACACGCAGGGGACGTCGAGCTCCTCGACGTCTCGTCGCCGCTGCACCCGGTGCGGGGCGCGCCGCGGCCGTTTCCCGCCGAGGTCCGCGACGGGCGCATCCTCGCCGCCGATCTCTCGCCCGATGGCAAGCGCCTCGCGCTCGCGAGCGAGGACGGAAACCGCGTCATGCTTCTCGACGTCGGGGCCCACGGCCGCGCCACCGTGGCCGCGACGCTTTCGGTGCCGCCCGACGTGCGCGAGAGCGTCATCGCCGCTCTGGCCTTCTCTCCCGCGGGCGACACGCTGTGGATCGCGACGGGTGACACCCAGCGCAGCCGCGCGAGCGGCCCGCAGCCGACGCAGGTCTTCGCGGCGCGCGTCGACGAGGCGTCGCCAGTGACGCTCGCGCTCGCGCGCGCGCTCACGCTCCCCGAGGCGGGGGCACCCAAGCGCCTCTCGACCGGACGGACGATCCCGCTCCCGAGCGGCTCCGCGATCCGGCTGCCACCCGAGCGCGCGACGGTGTTCCTCGCGGGCGAGGCGCGCGCGGGCGCCGGGGGCGACGCGGCCAAGGGCGCCGTCTACCGCGTGGGCGCCGAGGACGCAGCCACCTCGATGCTCGTAGAGCCGGGGCGCTTCGGACATCCCGATCTCTCGCCCGAGGGCCGCTGGCTGCTCGCGCCGCTCGTCGGCGCCGACGGGTCCACGCGCCTGTTCGCGGCGCGCGCCGACGCGCGTCCGGGAGAGCCCCGGTCAATCCCGCTGCTCGGCCCGTGCACGAAGCCCGCGGGCCGCGAGTACGCGCTCCCGTTCGTCCGCGTGCAGCCGTGAGGCGCCTCCGGGCGACAGTGCGGGGGGGCGTTCAGGGCGTCGGCTTCCGCGCGTCGGCCGCCGACGAGGCGCGGCGCCTGCGCCTCGCGGGCTGGATTCGCAACCACCTCGACGGCAGCGTCGAGGTGGTCGCCGAAGGAGCTGACGACGCGGCCGCGTCCTTCCTCTCGTGGCTCCGCAAGGGCCCGTCGCTCGCGCACGTCACGGGCGTCGATTTCGAGTGGCTCCCCCCCGCGGGAGACGCGGTAAGGTTCGAGGTCAGGTAAGCAGCGCCCAAGCGCGCGAGGAGGCAAGTCATGGCGAGCCAGAACGGAAATCAGAGCAACGACGCCACGGGCGTCATCCAGTCGGTCTCGCGCGAGGCGCGCCGGTTCCCCCCGCCGCCCGGGTTCACGAAGCGCGCGCTCATCAACGACGCGGCGGCGTTCGAGCACGACTACCGCCGCTCCATCGACGAGCCCGAGGCCTTCTGGGCCGAGACCGCCGCGCGTGAGCTCGCCTGGAACAAGCCCTGGTCGAAGGTGCTCGACTGGCAGCCACCGTGGGCCAAGTGGTTCGACGGCGGCGAGCTCAACGTCTCGGCGAACTGCCTCGACCGCCACCTCGCCACGCGCGGCGACAAGGTCGCCCTCGTGTGGGAGGGCGAGCCCGTCGCGGAGCCCGGCGGCAAGCCCGAGGAGATCAAGCTCACCTACCGCGAGCTCCACGCCGAGGTGTGCAAGTTCGCGAACGCGCTCAAGGAGCTCGGCGTCACGGCGGGCGACCGCGTCGCGATCTACATGCCGATGATCCCCGAAGCCGCCGTCGCCATGCTGGCCTGCACGCGCATCGGCGCGCCTCACACCGTCGTCTTCGGCGGGTTCTCGGCCGAGGCGCTGCGCGACCGCATCAACGACTGCGGCGCCAAGATCTGCATCACCGCCGACGGCGGCTGGCGGCGCGGCAAGATCATTCCGCTCAAGGACAACGTCGACAAGGCGTTGACCGAGACGCCCACGATCTCCCACTGCGTCGTCGTGCGCCGCACGCGGGTCGACGTCGCGTTCGACGGCGCTCGCGATCGCTGGTGGCACGAGCTCATGAAGGGCGCCTCCGTGGACTGCCCCCCGGCGAGCCTTCCCTCCGAGCACCCGCTCTTCATCCTCTACACGTCGGGCACTACGGGGAAGCCCAAGGGCGTCGTGCACACGACGGGCGGCTACCTGCTGGGCGCGCACCTGACGACGAAGTACGTCTTCGACATGCACGAGGAGGACATCTACTGGTGCACGGCCGACATCGGCTGGGTCACGGGGCACAGCTACGTCGTCTACGGCCCGCTGTCGAACGGCGCGACGACGCTCATCTACGAGGGCGCGCCCGACTTCCCGGAGAAGGATCGCTTCTGGTCGATCGTCCAGCGCCGCAAGGTCTCGATCTTCTACACGGCGCCCACGGCCATCCGCGCCTTCGTGCGCTGGGGCGACGCGCTGCCGAAGAAGCACGACATGTCGTCGCTGCGCTTGCTCGGCACCGTGGGCGAGCCCATCAACCCCGAGGCGTGGATGTGGTACCACGAGATCATCGGCGGCGGCCGCTGCCCGATCGTCGACACCTGGTGGCAGACCGAGACGGGCGGCATCATGATGACGCCGCTGCCGGGCATCACGTCGACCAAGCCCGGGAGCTGCACGCGGCCGTTCTTCGGCGTCGACGCCGCGGTCGTCAAGCGCGACGGCACGCCCTGCAAGCCCAACGAGGGCGGCTTCCTCGTCATCAAGAAGCCCTGGCCGTCGATGTTGCGGGGCATCCACGGCGATCCCGAGCGCTACAAGAAGAGCTACTGGTCCGAGATCCCGGGCGTCTACTTCACGGGCGACGGCTCGCGCCAGGACGAGGACGGGTTCTTCTGGGTCATGGGTCGCGTCGACGACGTGCTCAACGTCGCGGGCCACCGCCTCGGCACGGCCGAGATCGAGAGCGCGCTCGTCTCGCACCCCGCCGTGGCCGAGGCCGCCGTCGTCGGTCCGCCGCACGAGCTCAAGGGCCAGGCCATCTTCGCCTTCGTGACGCTCAAGTCCGGCGTCGAGGGCTCCCACGAGATCAAGGCCCAGCTCGCCCAGCACGTCGTCAAGGAGATCGGCGCCCTGGCGCGCCCCGACGAGATCCGCTTCACGGACGCGCTCCCCAAGACGCGCTCGGGAAAGATCATGCGCCGCCTCCTCAAGGAGATCGCGACCTCGGGCGTCGCGAAGGGCGACACGACGACCCTCGAGGACCTCGGCGTCCTCTCCCGCCTCTCGGCGGCGCGCGAGGACGAAGAATAGGCTACTGCTTCGCGGGCTCGGACGGCGCGCGTTTGAGCTCGCGCTTGCGCTTCATCGACTTCGCGACGAGCTCGCTGACGTTCAGCACCTGGACCTTTTCGCCCGCGCCCCGGTCTTGGACACCGTCGCGCAACATGATCGTGCAGAAAGGGCAGGCGGTCGCGACGGTGTCCGCGCCCGAGGCGATGACCTCGTCGGTGCGGTTGTGGTTCACGCGCGTCCCGATCTTCTCTTCCATCCACATGCGTCCGCCGCCCGCGCCGCAACAGAAGCCGTGCTCCTTGTTGCGCGGCAGCTCGACGCGCTCCCTGCCCTTCGGCAACGCGTCGAGCACCGTGCGGGGCGCGTCGTACTCGCCGTTCCAGCGGCCGAGGTAGCACGGATCGTGAAAGGCGATCTTCTTCGATGACAGGGCCGCCGCGCCGGCCTCGGCGTGCGCGTCGCTCACGAGCGCCGCCTTGTCGATCTCGATCGTGCCGCCCTCGACGAGCTCGCGGATGACCTGCGTGTGGTGGCGCACCTCGAAGCTCCCGCCGAGCTGCGGGTACTCGTTCTTGATCGTGTGCAGGCAGTGCGGGCAGGCCGTGATGATCTTCTTCACCTTCTTGGCGTTCATCGTCTCGACGTTCTGCTGCGCCTGCATCTGGTACAGCATCTCGTTGCCGCTGCGGCGCGCCGGATCGCCCGTGCAGCCCTCCTCGAGCCCGAGCACGGCGAAGTCGACGCCGCCCTCGCGCAGCACGTCGACGAGCGCGAGGGTCTGCTTCTTGATGCGGTCGTCGTAAGCGCCCGCGCAGCCGACCCACAGCAAATATTCGGCGTCGGGCTTGTCGTCGAGCGTGGGGACGTCCCTGCCCGCGGCCCAGTCCATGCGCTTGTCCGCGGCGAGGCCCCAGGGGTTGCCGTTGCGCTCCAGGTTCGTGAAGGTGCGCGCCAGGTCGGGCGGCACCTTCTCCTGCACGAGCACGAGGTTCTGCCGCATCTGGATGATCTTCTCGGGGTGGTCGATGAAGACCGGGCAGACCTCCTGGCAGGCGCCGCACGTCGTGCACGCCCACAGGACGTCCTCGGTGGTGCGCCCGCCGATGAGCGGCATGACCGTGTCCGTCTTGTTGTCCCCCGCGGGCGAGCCATGCTGGAAGCGATCGATGAGGACGTCGAGCGGCCCGCGGTCAGGCATGCGTGTTCGCATGTCGTCGCGCACGTCGTGGATGACCTGCATGGGCGACAGCGGCTTGCCCGTGTTGAAGGCCGGGCAGAAGTTCGAGCAGCGCGCGCACTCCGTGCAGGCGTAGCCGTCGAGAAGCGACTTCCACGTGAAGTCCTTCCACTCCTGCACGACGCCCGTGGCCGCGATATCGTCGGCCTCCATGTTGAGCTTGGGCAGGACGCCGCGCTGGCCGAGCTTCCGGAAGTAGATGTTGGGCAGCGCCGCCAGAATGTGGCTGTGCTTCGAGTAGAGGAGGTAGTTGAGGAAGGCGAGCACGACGATCACGTGTAGCCACCACGAGGCCTCGGAGACGAAGAGCGCCGCGCCGGCCGGCATGCCTTGGAAGGCGTCGGCGATGGCCGCCGAGAGCGGATAGCCGGCCTCGGGGCGGCCCGCGGCGACGCCGCGGAAACCGTGAATGCCGAAGTGCGTGAGCATGAGCAGGCCGATCGCCGACAGGATGGCGGCCGCGTCGCGGCTCATGGGGATGAGGCGCGGCTGGAGCACGAGGCGCCGGAAGACCGCGAACAGAATGACGACGAGCACGACGAGCGTGCACCAGTCGATGACGGCGTACAGGGCGTGCGCGAAGAACGCGCCGAAGAACGTCAGCGAGAACGACGGGAAGATGCCCTGGACGAGCGTCTCGCCCGTGCCGATCGTGATGATGATGAAGCCCCAGAAGATCAGGAAGTGGTACTTGCTCCCGAGGGCGCTCACGAAGCGAGGCAGGCGCTTGGCGGGCAACGACGTCTTCTCGACGACCTTCTTCTGCGCGAAGAAGTAGCGCAGGACGGAGTCGATACGCTGCTCTTGCTGGTCCACCCGGCCTTCGGGGCGGCCCGCGCCGAGCATGCGGAAGAAGCGCCGGAGCGTCCAGGCGAACATGCCGAGGGCGACGGCCACGGCGACGACGAAGAGCACGCGTTTCATGGCGGTGCGACATCGTAGCGCAGCCGCGACGGCGCCGCGAGAACCCGCGCAAGGCCGATTTTGCGGTATATGTGAGCCATGGCGCTAAACCGCGAGCTCATCGACATCCTGGCCTGTCCCAAGTGCAAGGGCGCACTCAAGCTGCGCGCCGACGAGAGCGCGTTCGAGTGCCCGGTCTGCAAGCTGGCCTACCTCGTGACCGACGACATCCCGAACTTCCTCATCGAGGAAGCGCAAGCCATCCAATAGGGGACTCAACGCACGGGCGGCGTTTCGTAGGCCGCCAGACGCCGATTCGATCGATTTTTTGCGTACCGGGGGCGCCGGCGCCACACTCGAATCATGATGTTTGATAGGAGACGAGTGGCTGCGGACCGGCGCCGGGCGCTTCGAACGCCGGCCGTCTTCGCGGTGAAGAAGTCGTTCGCGGGCAGCATCTCTCTGTGCCAGGCCGAGGACATCGGGCCCACGGGCATCACGATCCGGCGCCCGCGAGGGAGCACGGTGCCGACGCGCGCCGAGGTGTCGTTGTCGTTCTCGTTGCCGGGCTCGGCCGAGGAGATCGCCGCCAAGGGAGTCGTCGTCAACGACGGCGTCGACGGTGGCTTCCGCCGGACGGGCGTCCGGTTCATCGCGCTCCGCCCCGATCACGAGCGGCTCATCGCCGGCTACTGCCGCACTCAGCCGCGCCCCAAGTCGGGACGCTGACGGTCCGGCCTCCGCGCCGGACGGGCCAGCCTACTCGTTGATGAGGACCTCGCGCCGCTGCGTATCGCGCTTCGGCTGCGTGCCCGTGATGAGCCGCGCGACGCCCCAGGCCGAGACGAGCTCGCCCTCGAAGCCCAGCCCCGGCAGGTTCTCGGGGCCGGCGAGGTAAAGGTTCTTGATGCCCGTCGCGTGCGGCAGCGCCGCGACGTCGAAGGGGCTCTCGCCCTCGGCCGCGTAGACGGGCGGCAGTGGCAACGTGGCCGCGGGCGCGGGAGCTCCGGCGGGCGCGCCTTTCTTCACGGCGGGCGCGGGCGCCGCCTTGGGCACCGCGCCCGGCAGCTCGGGCGGCAATCCATCGTGCGGTGAGGCCAACACGATGAGGTGCTGCCGGAAGAACGGGAGGACGGCCTGGAGACGCTCGACGACCCGTCCGCGCAGCGCCCGGAGATATCCGGGACCGGCGTCGACCGGGGGCGCGGGAACGACGCACTCGACCCAGACGGGGATCTGCTCCGGCTGGCGCGGCGCCGGCTGACCAACCGTGATGGCGAGGGCGTTCTCCTCGATGAGCGGACGCGCCGGGTCGGTGATCTGGAACACCCGCTCGCCCATGCCCTCGGGCAAGGCATCGGGCGCGACGAGCATGGCGAGCGCGTAGCGGTAGCCCTCGACGTGGAGGCCCGGGGCGCCATCGCGGCCGCGGCGCGGCGGCTTCTCCGGACAAATGGCGTGCAGCGCCGCCGCCGAGCCCGCCCACACGAGATGCTCGCAGCCGATGGTCTCGTCGCGCGGGTGGACGCGCACGCCCACGGCGCGCCCGCGGCGCATGACGACCTCAACGGGCACGACCTTCTCGCGCCGCTCGCCCGAGAACGTCTCGAGCTTTTCACGAAAGAGCGCGTACAAAGCCCCGTAACCGCCCTCGAATCGGCCGAGGCCCTGGCGCGCGAGCTCGAAGGCCCGCGCCTGGCCCACCCCTGTGTGCGCGACCTCGAGGGGCGCTACGGCGCCCGCGAGCGCGGCGGGCGCGGCCACGACGGTGCGCATGGGATGGTGAGCCGGCAGCGGCGCTAGCAGATCCGTCCCGCGCCGCGGCAGCAGCGACTCGAGGCGCGCCACCTCGCGGCGCTCCCAGAACCCGTCGGGTGGCAGCGTGATCTCAGTGGAGAGCAGCGGCTCGACGAGGCTGCTCGTCGCCGCGACGCGCGCGAGCGCCGCCTCGATCGCGACGCGCTCGCCGCCGAACTCCCGCGCGATCTCGCGCCCGAGCGCCTCCGCGTCCGCGCCGACGTCGAAGCGGTGGCGCGGCATGACGACCTGAAAGGCGGGCGCGAGGGCGGGCGCGCGGCGCTTGACGATCTGCACGCAGTTGAGGTCCTGGAGCACCCGCGCGACCGTGGGCGCGCCGAGGGGGGGCAGGAGCGCCGGGGCCCTGGACAGGACGTGACCGCCCGCCTCGAAGGTGGGACGCTCGGCCTCGCCGCCGATGAGGAGCACGCGAAACCCGCGCCGGCCGAGGAGCGCCGCCGTCACGAGACCGGTGAGCTCGCCGCCGCAGACGACGACGTCGTAGTGGTTCGTGTCCACGGGCGGAGGCTCAGAGGCTGCGAATGACTTCGCCTGAAGGTTTGGCGGCGAGCACACGCACGCGCCGGCCCTCGACAATGACCCGGCGCTCGGCGATGGCGCGCACGACGGCGGGCAGGATGCGGTGCTCCTCGACGAGGATGCGCGCGCGCAGCGCCTCTTCGTCGTCGTCGTCTTGGACGGCCACGGCGGTCTGCGCGATGATGGGCCCCGTGTCGATGCCCGTGTCCACGAAGTGGACGGTGCAGCCCGCGATCTTGACGCCATAGTCGGCGGTCTGCTTGTGAGCGTGAACACCCGGGAAGGCGGGCAGCAGCGTCGGGTGGATATTGACGACGCGCTGGGGGAACGCCGCGATGACCTCATCGCCCAGCACGCGCATGAAACCGGCGAGCACGAGGAGGTCGATCTGATGGGAGCGTAGCGCCGCGAGCAGCGCCTGGTCGAACGCCGGGCGCGTCTTGTAGTCCCGGTGATCGATGACGAACGTGGGCAACGCCGCGGCGCGCGCACGGGCGAGCGCCGCGCACTCGGGCACGTTCACGCCCACGGCCGCGAGGCGCGCGGGCCCGAGCTCGCCCTTGGCGGCCCGATCGATGAGCGCCTGCAGGTTCGTGCCGCTGCCCGACGCGAGGACGCAGACGTTCACGGGCGCGAGGCTCCGGGCGAAGGCGCCGCGCTGGCGACGCCGGTGCCGATGAACTCGACGGGCGCGTCGGCGACGGCGCTCGGCGCGACGTCGCCGACGTCGAAGACGCGCTCACCCGCGGCCTCGAGCACGCGCCGCGCCTCGTCTACGCGGGCCGCGGGAACGCACGCGAGCATGCCGAGGCCCATGTTGAACGTGCGCAACATCTCGGCGTCGGCGACGGCGCCGCCGCGCTGGAGCAACCTCATGACGGGCGGGACGTCCCAGCTCCCCAGCCTGATGCGCAGCGCGAGCTTGGCGCCGGCAGGCAGCATGCGCGTCGGGTTGTCGACGAGGCCCCCACCCGTGATGTGGGCGGCCCCGCGCAGCAGGCCCTGGGCATAGAGCGCCCGCAGCGCGCGCACGTAGATGCGCGTGGGCCGCAAGAGCACGTCGCCGAGCGAGACGCCGGCCTCGAGGCCGTCTGCCAAACCTTCTTCGGGTGGCCGATCGAGCGGCAGCCCCATGTGCTCGAGCAGCACGCGCCGCACGAGGGAGTACCCGTTCGAATGGAAGCCCGACGAAGCGAGGCCGAGCAGCCGATCGCCGGCCGCGATGGCGCGCCCGTCGACACGCGCGCTCTTCTCGACGACGCCGACGCAAAACCCCGCGAGATCGTACTCGCCCGCAGCGTAAAAGCCGGGCAGCTCCGCCGTCTCGCCGCCCACAAGCGCGCAGCCGGCCTGCTGGCAGCCGTCGGCGATGCCGGCGATGACCCGCTCGGCCACGGCGACCTCGAGCTTTCCCGAGGCGAAGTAGTCCAGGAAGAGCAACGGCTCGGCGCCGCAGCACGCGAGGTCATTGACGTTCATCGCGACCAGGTCGACGCCCACCGTGCCGTGCTTGCCCGTCAAGAAGGCGAGCTTGAGCTTCGTACCGACGCCGTCTGTGCAGGAGACGAGCAGCGGCTCGCGATAGCCCGCGGGCAGCGCGGCCAGCCCCGCGAAGCCACCTAGATCGGTCAGGATCTCCGGGCGCATCGTGCGCTTGACGTGCGGCTTGATGCGCTCGACGAGCGAGTCGCCCGCGTCGATGTCGACGCCCGCCTCTCGATAGGTTAGCCCCGCGTCGTTCGTCTTCGCTCTGGAGTTCGACATGCTCGGACCTATTCGTTCGGCTCGCGCTCGCTCACGGCGCGCCGCGCCGTGCCCGCGTTCGCGATGGGCAGCGACCCGAAGCGCTCGGTGAAGTTCTTGAGCAGCCGGTCGAGCTCGATCGGGGCGTTCGGCGCCTCGGCGAAGCGAATCCAGCGCGCGCCCGCGGCCACGGCGCGCTGGATGTCGCGTGCGCCACGCCCGGCGACGTAACGCCGTAGCGTCTCGTCGGGGGCCGCGCAGGCGTACATCACCATGGCGCTGCGACCCACCCGATAGTCCATGGCACCCTCGGCGCGCGTCTGCAGCACGCCGGACGCGTCGGGCGCCGCTGCGCTCGCCTCCGAGATGGGATGCCAGGCGCCGAAATGCACGGCCGCAGCATAACAAAACTGGCGCGGGGCGAGGGCAGGTTCCTCGAACGATTTTCGAGCCTTCGGGGGGTTCGACCGCTCGGGGGGGGTGGTATGCTGCCGCCCGAGCGTCGCGACATGGCTTGGTACAAGCGAGACGAGCGAGAGGACGAGCTGTCCGAGGAGAAGCGCAGCGTCCCGGCCGGCGTGTTCACGAAATGCCCCGGGTGTCGCGCCGCGCTGCTCACGGCCGACCTCGAGAAGAACGACAATGTCTGCCCCCAGTGCGAGCACCACTTCCCGATGTCCGCCGCGCAGCGTCTCGAGCTCGTCCTCGACGCCGGCAGCTTCGTCGAAGAGGACGCGACCATCGAGAGCGTCGATCCCCTGGGCTTCCGGGACTCGAAGCGCTACGTCGAGCGCCTGCGCAGCGCCAGGCGCGCGGCCGGCCCGAGCGACTCGGTGAAGTCAGGCTCGGGCACGATCGATGGACAACCGCTCCAGGTCGGAATGTTCGTGTTCGAGTTCATGGGAGGCTCGATGGGCTCGGTCGCCGGCGAGAAAATCACGCGGGTCTTCGAGAGGGCGCTCGAGCGGCGCACGCCCGCCGTGGTCTTCTCCGCCTCGGGCGGCGCCCGCATGCAGGAGGGCGTGCTGTCGCTCATGCAGATGGCCAAGACCTCGGCGGCGCTCGGCCGGCTGCGCGAGGCAGGCCTGCCTTACATCTCGGTCCTGCTGCACCCGACGACGGGCGGCGTCGCCGCGAGTTTCGCCATGCTGGGCGACGTCATCATCGCCGAACCTAAGGCGCAGATCGGCTTCGCCGGCGCGCGCGTGATCCAAAATACGATCCGCCAGCGGTTGCCGCCCGGATTCCAACGCGCCGAGTTCCTGCTCGAGCACGGCTTCCTCGATCGGATCGTGCCCCGCCGCGAGCTACGCGACACCCTCGGTCGGCTCTGCCGGCTGCTCGGGCCGCGCGGCCGCTGACGGCGGGAGCACGCGCCCGTGGGCACGCCGCGCTACACCAATCTCCTCGCGCGGCTCGAGGGCGCGCGTGCTCTCGGCGTGGAGCTCGGCCTCGAGCGGGTGCTGCGCGCCCTGACCGCGCTCGGCGAGCCGCAACGTCGCTTCGCCGCCGTCCAGCTCGCGGGCACGAACGGCAAGGGCTCGACGGCGGCCATGACCGAGGCGATCCTGCGCGCCGCGGGCGTGCGCGCCGGGCTGCACACGTCGCCGCACCTGTCGCGGTTCACCGAGCGCATCCGGATCGACGGCACCGAGGCCGACGGCGACCGCCTCGCGCGGCTCGACGCGCGCATCGCCGCGACGCGGGTGCCGCTGACGTACTTCGAGATCGCGACGGTGCTCGCCTTCCTCGACTTCGCCGAGGCGGGCGTCGACCTCGCCGTCCTCGAGACGGGGCTCGGCGGGCGCCTCGACGCCGTCACGGCCTGCGAGCCGGTCGCGACCGCCGTGACGAGCATCGCCGTCGACCACACCGACTACCTCGGGGACACGCTGCGCGAGATCGCGCGCGAGAAGGCCGGCATCATCAAGCCCGGCGTGCCGCACGTCATCGGCGCTCTGCCGCCCGAGGCCGACGACGAGATGGAGCGCGCCGCCGGCGCGCTGGGCGCGCCGTTGCTCCGCTTTGGACGCGACTTCGCTGCCCCCGACGTCCCCATCGCCCTGGCCGGTGAGCACCAGGCCCACAACGCCGCGATCGCCGTCGCGCTCGCCACGCGGGCCCTCGCGAGCCTCGGGCGGACGCTCTCGCCCGACGCCGTGAGGGACGGCCTCGCCGGCGTGCGCTGGCCCGGCCGCCTCGAGCGCGTCACGAACGACGTCCTGCTCGACTGCGCCCACAACGTCGAGGGCGCCCGCGCGCTCGCAGCCGCGCTCCCCGCGCTGGCCGAGGGCCGTCACGTGGCGTTGTTGCTCTCCGTCGTGCGCGACAAAGACGCCGCTGGCATCCTGACCGCCCTCGCGCCCTCGAGCTCCACGCTCATCGCCACGCAATCGGCGAACCCGCGGTCGCTGCCCGCCTTAGCCCTCGAGGAGTTGGCGCGCCCACACTTCGCCGCCGTGAAGTCGAGCCCCGATGCCATTGTGGCGCTCAACCTGGCGCGCCGCAATGTGGGCCACGCGGGCCTCGTCGTCGCTGCCGGGTCGATCTTCCTCATCGGGGAGCTGCGGGCCCACCTCCTCGGGTCGGTTGTCGACCCCACGCCGGTCTCCGACCCTTTGTAGGTTGTAGGGCCTCGGACCCGCACCTCGCGTCAGCTACCGCGCGGCATCCACGTCGCTGCAAAGTGATCGCGGCCGACGGCCGAGGCCCGGGCCTACCAGCTGTTCATGCTGAGCCCACGCACCGGTTGCCGCCTCGGCACGCGCGTAGGCTGGCTGTACCAGGCGGTCTGCGCGCGCGGCACGGGCTGCTGCTCGAAGCGCATGAAGAAGAGCTTCAGGTAGCGGTTGCGGCCGGCGCTCTCGTGGCCGAAGAGGCCGCCCAAGACCTCCCACATGAAGTCGCCCCGTCGCTTGACGGCCGCGGCGTAAAACGGCGCGACGACGGTCTGCCACGTTCCGTCGGGCTGACCCGAGGGCGCGAGGCCCGTGCGGTGGTAGATGGTCGGGAAGACCCAGGTCGAGATGTGGTCGGGCCGGCGCCAACGCGCCAGGAACGGGATGAGCAACGTCGTGCGCGTGGCCGTGCCCACGAAGTCCCAGTAGAGCGGGAACGCCACCGTCGTCGACCCCGCCGGCGTCGAGTGGCTGTAGAACAGCGGCGCGAGCCACGTCGCCGTGCCCGCGATCTCGTTCGCGTGCCGGAAGAGCAGCGGGAAGGCCACGGTCGTGCGCGACACGTCGAAGTCGTGGAAGTCGTA
>DATKFB010000342.1:0-4766 GCA_035544435.1 Polyangia bacterium | reverse complement strand
TGCTCTCGATGGGCGTGACGCCGCCCAGTGGATCCTTGGCGAAGCTCCACGCGTACGCGATGGCGCCCATGAGCTTGCCATCGACGTACACGGGGCTGCCGCTCATGCCGGCCACGATCCCCGAGTGCTCGACGCGCGGATCCTCGGCGCGGATCAGGATCACGTCCTCCTTCGGCAGGAACTGCTTGAGGACGGCGACGACGCGCACCTTGAACGGCTCGGGCTTCGTTCCGCGAAACACGGTGAGCGCCTCGCCGACCATGCCGGGCCGCACGTCGGCGAGCTTGAGCAGCTGCGGCGGCGGTCCCCCCGACACGATGGCGCGCTTGGCGCCGGCTGGCAGCGTGAACGTCAGGGCGGACGTGGGTGTGGGCGCGGGCCACGCGGCGCGCGTCGCGACGTCCGCCCCCACGAGGATCCCTCCGACAACGAACGCAAGGGATCGAAACGAACGGCCGCGCACGAAGATTCGAGGTTAGGGGGGCCTTCCTATGGTGTCAACCGAGAGGCGGGCGTTTCGCGGGCGAATTCACGCGCGTCAGAAGAGTGACGGTCTCGGTTTGACCGGCTAGCGCCGACCTCGGCCGCCGAGCAACGAAGTCATCCCAGACGTAGCTCCGAAGCCGATTAGACCGGAGGAAATGGGGTCACTCACGCCAACTGTGTACTCAACCCTGGTCGGCGCGTCCCAGGGGTTGTCGATCGCCAAGAACCATTTGGAGAGGACCGGGAGCTTCACGCTTAGCTCATGCAACATGCCGACTCTCGACTGCGCGATCGCTCCCGCGGGAGCCGCTCTCCTTTCAGAAGAGACGAATGCATCGAGCGTGTCTGGTCCAAGACATAGACACTCACAGCCTTGTCCGCCGCGACCCTGATGTTGACGTGCTGAGAAGGTGGCAGTGGGTACTCCGCGTGGAGCGTCTTCCTGGGCTCGTTGATACTCGCGTCTGCTCTTCCTTCTGGAATTTTAGCTCATCCAGGCCCTCGGGGAGGGTCAGGACGCGCCCTTGCTTGACACCGTCACGCCCTCCCCCAATCATGACGGTGTGCACCCTCGCTTTCGCCTCGCGTCTGCGCTGACGGTGATCCTGGGCATCGCGATCGCGCTGGGCGCGGCTGTCGACTGCGGACCGAAGGACAAGTTCTGCCCCGACGCGGGCGACGGCATATGCCGCCCGATCCCGGAGGCGTCCGTGCCCGACATCTACGAGGCGCCCCCCACGGATATGGGCAGCATCTTCATCGGCGCGGATGGCGCCGCCGGCGCCGGAGGCGGCGTCGGAGGCGGCGGCGTGGACGGCGGCGGCGGCTGACGCGCTCTCGCGCAACGGGCGCGGGCGCCGTAAAATAAAAGTGGTGAAGCGCTTCAAGGCGGTCGTCATCGGCGGCACGGGCTACGGCGGCGCCGAGATGATCCGGCGGCTGCTCATCCACCCCGAGGTGGAGCTCGTGCGCGTCGTCGCCGTCGATCACGTGGGCGAGCCGCTAGGCGCGGTCCACCCGCCCCTGCTGGGCCGCACGCCGCTGCGCTTCGAGAACGTCCCACCTGCCGAGGCGGCCGCGGGCGCAGACGTCGCGCTGCTGGGCCTGCCCCACAAGGTCAGCGCGCAGCACGCGCCCGCGCTCCTCAAGACGGGCGCGCGCGTGGTCGACATGTCGGGCGACTTCCGCCTCACCGACGCGGCGGCCTACGCGAAGTACTACGGCGGCGCGCACCCGCACCCCGACTTGCTGGGCACGTTCGTCTACGGCCTGCCGGAGCTGAACCGCGCGCGCATCGCGGCGGCGCGCGCCGTGGCGTCGCCGGGCTGCTTCGCGACGACGATCGAGCTCGGGCTGCTGCCGCTCGCGCGCGCCGGCAAGCTGGGCGGCGTCGTGCACGTCGTGGGCATGACGGGCTCCTCGGGCAGCGGCATCGCGCCGTCGGCGGGCACGCACCACCCGGTGCGCACCGTGAATCTGAAGACGTACAAGGTGCTCGAGCACCAGCACACGCCGGAGATCGTCGAGACGCTGGCTGCGGCGGGCGCGCGCGGGGTCGAGCTGCGCTTCGTGCCGGTGTCGGCGCCGCTGTCGCGCGGGATCCTGGCGACGGCGTTCGTCGAGGTGGACGGCGGCGAGACGGTGGCTTCGATCGGGGGTTTGTTCGCGGCGGCGTACGAGAAGGAGCCATTCGTGCGCTTCGTGCGTGAGCGGCTGCCGGAGGTCGCGGCGGTCGCGGGCGCGAACACGGCCGAGGTCGGCTTCACGCTGGGCGACGTCGACACGGCGACGGGCAAGCGCACGCTGGCGATCGTGAGCGCGCTCGACAACCTCATCAAAGGCGGCGCGGGCCAGGCCATCCAGAACATGAACTTGATGCTCGGGTTGGACGAGCGGCTGTCGCTGGAAGATCCTGGGCCCTGGCCGTGAGCGGGGCGGCGCGGGTCGTCGTCAAGTTGGGGGGCGACGTTTTGGGAGGCGCGGCGCTGCGGGTGGTCGCGCGGGAGATCGCGCGCGCGTGCGCGGCGGGACGGCGAATCGTCGTCGTGCACGGCGGGGGGCCGCAGGCGACGGATTTGTCGCGGCGGTTGGGGTTGGAGCCGAAGATCGTGGGCGGGCGGCGCGTGACCGACGAAGCCACGCTCGACGTCATGAAGATGGTCGTCGCGGGGAAGCTCAACGTCGATTTGTGCGCGGCGCTGCGCGGCGCGGGCGTGCCCGCCGTGGGCGTGAGCGGCACGAGCGGCGTGATCCGCGCGAAAAAACGCCCGCCGCGCGTAGTCTCGGGCGGCGCCGCGGAGCCGGTGGACTTCGGCTTCGTGGGCGACGTCGAGAGCTTCGACGTGGATTTGCTCGCGGCGCTCGAGCTCGCGGGGTACGTGCCGGTGATTGCGTGCTTGGGGGGCGCGGTGGGGGCGGACGTGGCGGGTGGGGTGTTGAACATCAATGCGGACGTCGTCGCGAGTCAGCTCGCCGGGGCGTTGAAGGCGGACGCGTTGGTGGCGTGTACGGCGGTGGGTGGCGTGCGGAGGGATCGGAACGATCCGTCGTCGCGGCTGGCGCGGCTCACGGTCGCGGAAGCGCGGGCGGCGATCGCGGCGGGCACGGTGGTGGGCGGCATGATCCCGAAGCTCGAGGAGGCGTTCCAGTCACTCGAGGCGGGGGTTGCCGCGGTTCACATCGTGGGGGCGGAGGAGATTGCGGCGTCGTTGGAGGAGCCGGGGAGCGTGGGGACGTTGTTGGTGGTGTAGGGTAGGGGGGCGTCGCGCGGGGTATCGGACGCGCGACAGGTGGATGGCGTGGGTTCGGGGAGGGCGGTGGTGTCTGAAAGAGGCGCGGGGTCGCATGGGGTTGGTTGACTTTGAGAATGCGCTGATTGGGGATATGCGACCGGAACACCCGAGTGGGAATGCGGATGCGACGGTCAGATACAATGAATGCAGACAGGTCGGTCTCGGCGAAATACGGGAGCCTATATGATCCGCGCCAGGCGACTCGGCCTCGGCACTGCGACTCTCATCATCCTCGGCGCGACATCCGTCGCCCACGCGGAGTACCAGGCCCCGCCCAGCTACGACGCGGCCCCGCCTCACTACGCCTCCTCGTCGCTCATTGCTCCCCCGCGGCCCGGAATGTACCGCCACGGCTTTGTGATCGGAGTGGGGCTCGGCTTGGGCGTCATCTGGGGGCAACACTGCCTCGACGATTGCCGTCCTGCGACCTCCTTCGAGTTCCACCTCGGCGGCATGCTCAACCCGCGCACCGCGCTCGTCGGAGACTTCTGGCTCAACGTCCTATAACTCCCGCCACGACCCTTGACTTGCTCTACACGTTCGCGCTGCAGTATTGGCCGGCCGACATCTTCTGGATCAAGGGCGGCATAGGCGGCGACACCACGAACGTCAACATTTACGGCCGAGAAGGGGATCGGTCTCCTCGGCTCTGTCGGCGTCGAGCTCCGACAAGCCGGCGGGTTCGCGCTCGACGGGCAACTCCGCGTCGGCCACGGTGTCTACAATCAGGGCGGAGACATCAACGTCTGCGCCCTCATGATCGGTGCGAACTGGTACTAACGGCGCGAGCGCGCGGCTGTTGGAGTCGCAGCCATGTCTCCCGGACGCCTCGGAGCCAGACGCGTACCAGGGCATCGTTTGCGGTACGCTTGGGCAATGCGACCCCTTCGGTATTCCATCAACGTCACGTTGGACGGGTGCTGCGATCATCGTGAAGGGATCGCGGACGAAGAATTGCACCGTCACGCGATCGAAAACCTCAAGCGGAACGATGCTCTCCTTCTTGGCCGGGTGACTTACGAAATGATGGAGGCAGCGTGGCGGGCGCCGGCGGAGACGGGGGTGAGGCCTGATTGGATGGAGGATTGGGGGCTTCCCTTCGCCCGGACGATCGACGCGGCAAAGAAGTACGTCGTGTCGCGCACGCTGGTGTTTTGGCCGATCGCGATATCAGCTTCTTCGACGTACCCGCAACTTGTTCCGCTGGTGCTGGCTGTTGGCATGTCGGATGTACGGGCGCACCGCAATCTTTACCACCCATACTGTGGTGCGAGCGGTCGTCTGCTTTGTGCTTTGGAACTGGGTGCCGTCGTCTCGCTTTACGGTGATGCCGTTGTTTGTTTCGGCGCTCTACCTTGTGACGGTGGGCGTGATTTTTGTGGCTTCGTCTCCGGCTAGGCAGAAGGCGAGACTAGAGGATGTGACGGCGGCCTAGCGCGACCGGCTGTCAGGACTGACCGCTAAGCGAGAAAAAACTAGGGCAGAAAA
>DATKFB010000341.1:0-2669 GCA_035544435.1 Polyangia bacterium | reverse complement strand
CCCGACGCGCAGGCGCGCGACACCGTCATGGCCTCGAGCGACGGCAGGCCGAGGTCGAGCGCGATCTCGCGGCCCACGTTGGGCGCTTGGCTGGGCAGGATGACGCCGCCCCACACGATCGCTTCGACGTCCTTGCGGGGGATCGGATAGCGCTCGAGCAGGCCGCGCACGGCCGCCGCGCCGAGCGCGATCGTGTCGAGCGGGAGATACTCGGCGAAGGCCTTCACGAACGGCGTGCGCACGCCGCCCACGACGACGGCCCGGCGTCCACGCCCCGGTTCGCTGCGCTTCGGTGTCATGGGCAAGTCCTTTCTCGGTGCGTTGGCGCGGTCAAGCGCCCAGGAAGGCGCCGCCACAGACGCGGATGACGGCGCCCGTGATGCCGGCGGCGCCGGGCGTCGCGAGGAAGGTGATGACCTCTCCCACGTCGCCCGGCAACCCGCCCTGCCCGAGCGCGCTCAGGCGGCGCCCGCCCTCGCGGATGAGCAGCGGAATGGCGGCCGTGAGGCGCGTCTCGATGAAGCCCGGGGCGACGGCGTTGACCGTGATCCGGCGCGGCGCCAGCAGGGCGGCGCGCTTGCGCACGTAGGCGCTCACCCCCGCCTTCGAGGCCGCGTAGTTCGTCTGCCCGCGGTTGCCCGCAATACCCGCGACCGAGGCCAGGCAGACGAAGCGCGCGCCTTCGCGCACGACGCCACCCAAGAGCACGTCGTCGATGCGCGCGATGGCGCCGAGGTTGATGTCGAGCGTCTGATCCCATTCGGCGGGCTTCATGCGCGCCAGCGTCCGGTCGCGCGTGATGCCGGCGTTGTGGACGACGACGTCGACGCCGCCGTGGCGTTCGGCGAGGTGGCGCGCGATTGCGTCGCCAGCGCCGGCGTCGGCGACGTCGACGAGCAACACCGATCCGCCGACGGCGCGCGCGACGCGCGACGCGGGCCCGTCGTCGGCGGGGCGATCGAGACAGACGACGTGCGCGCCCTCGGTCGCGAGCAGACGCGCCGTGGCCTCGCCGATGCCGCGCGCCGCGCCCGTGACGAGGGCCACCTTACCCTCGAGGGGCCGCACGAACGGAGGCTCCACAGCGGCGGGCACGATCGCCTCCACGGCGATGGCCTGCCCCGTGACGAAGGCGGCGCGGCGCGAGAGCATGAAGCGGAGCACGGGCGGCGCGTGCCCCTCGGCGCCGCGATGGACGACGAGCAGCTGGGCCGTGGCGCCCTTGCCGCCGATCTCCTTGGCGAGGCTGCGCACAAACCCGTCGAGCGCGCCTTGGGCCGCGGCCTCGGCGGCCGTGCGCGCCGCCGCGGCGGGGCGACCGAGCACGACGACGCGCCCGCCCTCGGCGAGCCTCGGCACGAGCGGATGAAAGAACTCGTAAAGGCCCCGCAGCCCCTCGGGCGCGTCCAGACCCGTGGCGTCGAAGACGAGCGCCTCGGCGCGAAAGTCCGGGAGGGGCGCCGCGAGATCGATGGCCTGCGGCGGGCGCCCGAACGCCTCGCCCAGCTCGCGAAAGATCGCGGACGCGCCGCCGACAACGAGCGGCGCGGCGCCGGCCATGACGAGCGTCTCGGCTATCGCCGCGCGCAGCTGCGTCGGCGGCGCGCCCTCGGGCTCCGCCCTCGCCGTGCCCACGACGACGGTCGCGCCCGCGAGGGGTCGCGCCTCCCAAGGTCCGCGCGCGCGTGGCAGCTTGCGCGGCAGCGGCAACGGCAGACCCAGTCGTTTGACGAGGCGGCGCGCGCCCGCGCTGTCCCCGATCTGCACGAGGAGATCGCTCATGGTCTCGTCTCCTGCACGCGCCGGGGACCGCGGCCGGCGCGCGCGCCGGGCGCGGCGCGCGCGGACACGAGCGGCGCCGACGCGGGCGAGCCCGCCGCGATGAAGCTGCCCACGAGGTAGGCCGGTCCCCCCGGGGCGTCGCCCACGAAGAAGCGCGACTCGTCGAGGTAGAGGCCCACGCGGGCCGGCAGGCGCAGGGCGCGCGTGAAGCGCACGTCGACAACGCGCAGGCGATCGGCGGCGCCCGCGAACACGGCCCGGTGCAGGCCCTCGATGGCGCGCGCCATCGTCGAGAAGCCGTGCAGGATGGCGCCGCCGTGGCCGAAGGCGCGCCCATAGCCGCGGCTCCAGTGCACTGGGTTGAAGTCTCCCGTGAGCATCGCGAAGCCGAGGCCGGCGTCGCCGCCCAGGCTCCAATACGCGAGCTCGCGGGCGGCCGCCGGCACGCGCGCAGGTTCCTTCCGTGCGCGCGTCGCGGGCGGCGCCCCGTCGCGCCGGCCGCTCGGGACGACGACGAAGACCTCGGCGACGACGGCGTTCGGGCAGGCGGCCGGCCCGGTGGCGACGCGCTGGCGCAGCACGGCGCGGCGGCCGTCGTCGTCGACGCTCTCGAGCCGGGCGCGGACCTCGAGGGGCGCGCCCGCGGGCAACGCGCCGTTGAGCTCGAGGCGGCAACCGCCGTTGACGGCCTCGAGCATGGGGAACGGCAACCCGCGCACGGTGCGCGCGAGCGTCGGCACAGTCCACTGCGGGAAGAGGTGCGGCGGCACGAGCCCGTCGTACGACCTCGGATCGCCGCCGACGTGACGAACGTAGTCGCGCGAGAGCCCCGCGGGGCGGGGCGGCACGATCGTGGCGATCTCGGGCCCATGCGCGGCGAAGGGCCC
>DATKFB010000340.1:0-3240 GCA_035544435.1 Polyangia bacterium | reverse complement strand
ACGGCGCCGTCGACGACGTCGATGCCCGCGTCGATCGCCGCGAAGTACGAGGCGATGCTGTTGCCCGAGGTGTCGTGCATGTGCAGGTGCAGCGGCACGTCGACGGCGTCCTTGAGCGCCTTGACGAGCATGGTCGCGGCGCGGGGCTTGAGCAGGCCCGCCATGTCCTTGATGCAGAGCAGGTGCGTGCCGCGCGCGACGATCTCCTTGGCGAGCGAGACGTAGTACTTGAGATCGTACTTCGTGCGGCGCGGGTCGGAGACGTCCCCGGTGTAGCAGATGGCCGTCTCGACGACGCGGCCGGTCCTCTGCGCGGCCTCGATGGCGACCTGCATGTTGTCGACGTCATTGAGCGCGTCGAAGATGCGGAAGACGTCCATGCCCGCGGCCGCCGCCTCCTCAATGAAGGCCACGACGACGTCGTCGGAGTAGTTCGTGTAACCGACGGCGTTGGCGCCGCGCACGAGCATCTGGAACATGACGTTGGGGACGAGCTTGCGCAGCTCCTCGAGGCGGAACCAGGGGTCCTCCGAGAGGAAACGGTAGGCGACGTCGAACGTGGCGCCGCCCCACATCTCGAGAGAGAAGAAGCTCGACATGAGGTGGCTCGTCGCCTTGGCGACGCACGCCAGATCGTAGGTGCGCACGCGCGTCGCCAGCAGGGACTGGTGCGCGTCGCGCCAGGTCGTGTCGGTGAGGCGCAGGCGCCGGTCGGACCGGAGCCACTTGACGAGCCCCTCTGGCCCGCGCGCGTCGAGGAGCTGCTTTGTGCCCGGCGGCGGCGCGACCTTCGTCTCGGCGATGGCCGGCAGTGACGGCTGGGCCGTGAGGATGGCCGTCGGGGGCTTGGGCTTGCCGCGCACCGTAGGGTGGCCGTTCACGATCGTCGACGCCACGTAGCGCAGGATGCGCGTCGCGCGATCGCGCCGCGGCGCGTACTGCACGAGCGCGGGCGTTTCGTCGATGAACGTCGTGTGCGCCGCGCCCGCCGCGAAGGTCGGATGCGTGAGGACGTTCTCGAGAAAGGCCAGGTTGGTCTTGACGCCGCGGATGCGAAACTCGCGCAGGGCGCGCACGACCTTGCGGCGCGCGTAGTTCCACTCGAGCCCGCTCGCCGTGACCTTGGCGAGCAGCGAGTCGTAGTAGGGCGACACGCGCGCGCCCACGTAGCCCGAGCCGTCGTCGAGGCGAATGCCGAGCCCGGCGGCCGGGCGATAGACCTGGATCTTGCCCGTGTCGGGCAGGAAGTCGTTGCGCGGATCCTCGGCCGTGATGCGCACCTGAATGGCGACGCCGCGCTGCTGGATCGCGGCCTGGTTGGGGATGGCGATCTCGGGATCGGAGAGCTTGTGCCCGCGCGCGATGAGGATCTGGGACTGCACGAGGTCGCGGCCCGTGATGACCTCGGTCACCGTGTGTTCGACCTGGATGCGCGGGTTGACCTCGATGAAGTAGTGACTGCCCTCGTCCGGTCCTGCGCCCGCGACGAGGAACTCGACGGTGCCGGCGTTCGTGTAGTTCACCTCGCGCGCGACCTTGAGGGCGTCCGCCGCGAGCCGCGCGCGCAGCGCCTCGGGCAGCGACCACGCCGGCGCGTACTCGACGACCTTCTGGTGGCGCCGCTGCACGGAGCAGTCGCGCTCGAAGAGGTGGACGAGGTTGCCGTCGTTGTCGCCCAGCACCTGTACCTCGATGTGCTTGGGCCGAACGACGAGCTTCTCGATGAAGAGCGAGTCGTCGCCGAAGGCCTTGCGCGCCTCCGACCCGGCCCGCTCGAGCGCCTCGGCGAGCTCGCTCGCGGCGCGCACGACGCGCATGCCGCGCCCGCCGCCGCCCGCCGCCGCCTTCACCATGACGGGATAGCCGACGCCCGGCTGCTCGGCGAAGGCGCGCGCCGCCTCGACGGAGCGCACCGGCTCGGCCGTCCCCGGCACGACCGGCACGCCCGCGGCCTGGGCGATCTTCCGCGCCGAAACCTTATCGCCGAGGGCCTCGATGGCCTCGGGCGTGGGTCCGATGAAGACGATGCCGGCCTCGCGGCACTTGCGCGCGAAGGAGGCCCGCTCGGACAGCAGGCCGTAGCCGGGGTGGATGGCGTCGATCTCGTGGCGCTTCGCGAGCTCGACTATCTCGTCCTCGGCGAGGTAGGCCGCCACGGGCTCGAGGCCCTTGCCCACGAGGTAAGCCTCGTCCGCCTTGTAGCGGTGCAGGTGGACGCGATCCTCCTCCGAGAAGATCGCGACGGTTCGGAAGCCGAGCTCGGTGGAGGCGCGAAACACCCGCACGGCGATCTCGCCCCGGTTGGCGCACATGATGCGCTTGAACGGAAGAATCGCCATAGTGAACCGTGCAGAAGTACCATCTTCCCGGGCGACGTGGGAAGAGCACAGAGTTCCGAAAACGACGCGCGCGCGGCCCTCGCCCTAGGTTCGTCCTCTCTTCGGTCCGACGCTTGGGGCCCTTGGGGCGAGCGCCGAACGTGGTGGGCGGGCGCGGCGCTCGTGGCGCTCGCGACGGCCCTCCGCCTCGCCTGGGTGCTGGCCGTCCCCACCGTGCCCGTGAGCGACTTCGCGATGTACCGCGAGTCGGCGAATTACCTCTCCGAGTTCGGCCACCTCGACCACGGCTTCATCTACATGCCGGGCTTCGTCGCCCTGCTGGCCTGGATCAAGGACCTCGGTGGCGATCTCCTCGCCCAGAAGATGCCGGGCGTAGTTTTCGGCGGGCTCGGGGCCGCGGGGCTCTACGTGCTCGCCGTCCAGGCCTTCGAGAGCCGGCGCGTCGCGATCGTCGCGACGCTCGGCTATGCGCTGTGGCCCGCGGGCATCGCCATGGCGAGCGTCGTCGGCACCGACATACCCGCCGCGGCCCTGCTCGTCGTGGCGCTCGCCGTGCTGGCGGCGCTGGCGCCGAAGCGCCCCTTGACAGCGGCCGTGGCCTTCGGCGTCGTCATGGGGCTCGCGTCGTGGATTCGCGCCGTTGCCTTGCCGCTCACGGCGCTGTCGCTCGGCTACTGGCTCGCGCGCCGGACGCGCTGGCCCGCGGCGCTCGCGCTCACGGGCGTCGCTGTCGCCGCGACGCTGCTCGTGCTCTCGCCGTGGGCCCTTCACCACGCGCGCGAGTCCGGCCACGTGTACTTCACGGACGACCACGGCGGCGTCACGGCGCTCATCGGGGCCAACCCGAACTCCGAGGGCACGTACACGCGCGCGCTCAATCAGATGTTCCACGAGCTCACGG
>DATKFB010000339.1:0-7959 GCA_035544435.1 Polyangia bacterium | reverse complement strand
GCCGTGAAGTCGCGCTCGCACGGCTCATGCGCCGTGTCCGAGAGGATCTCGCGCAGCCCACGCGGCGCGCGTGCCCGGACCTCGAAGCGGCCGTCGGCGTCCGTCGCGCCCACGACCTCGGCCGCGCCGGCCGCACCCGCGTTCGCGCCGCCCGCTCCGACGACGGGCTCGTCGGCGCCGAACACGAGGACGGACACGTCGGCGCCGAACACGGGCTCGCGCGTGCCCTTCTCGCGCATGAGGCCCCGCACGACGACGGAAGCAGGCGGCGGCGGCGGGGGCGGCTCGAGTGGCGGCGTGGGCGGCGGCGTCTCGACCGGCGGCGCCACCACCTTCGGCTTGAAGTGCACGGTGAACTCGATGCGAATGGGCGACGGCTTGCCGTCGACCTCGGCGGGCGAGAACTCTATCTGCTTGGCCGCCTCGGCCGCCGCCTCGTCGAACCCGTGCCCCGCGCCCTTGGTGACGGTCGCCGTGGTGACGTGCCCGGCCGCGTCGAGATCGAGCGCGAGCGTGACGTCGCCCGTGAGCCCCGCGGCGAAGGCCTCGGGCGGATAGACGGGCTCGACGTTCTTCGCGATCGCGGGCGGCTTCGTCAGCTTCGGCGCGGCGGGCGCGGGGCCGGGCGGCGGCGGCAGGGGCTGGTCGAGCTGCGCGCGCGCGGGGCCCGCCGGCGCGCCGGCCAAGACGCCGGCGGCGATGGCGAGAAGCAACCGGAGACGGGGAAGGCGCAACGGGGCCGAACTCTATCAGGCCGCGCCGAGGGGCTGCACGCCCGAACGGCGACGTCGGCGCGGCCTTTCGTGCTATCAACGAAGGGCAACGTCATGGCGCCCCCCCTGCCACGTTTGCGCCCGGAGCTCGACATCATGCCGTCGCCGCTGCCGGGCCAGCCCGGCTTGTTCGTGCGCGATCCCTTCCGCTACTCGGACGCAGTGCTCGTCATACCGCCCGTGCTCGCGCGCTGCCTCGGCTGCTTCGACGGCGCCCAGACCGAGGCGGATCTGCACGCGGAGCTCTCCCGCCTCACGGGCGAGATCTCGGTGCGCGAGCCGGCGCGCCGCCTCATCAAGACGCTGCGCGAGGCGGCCTTCCTCGACGACGAAATCTTCGCGGCGCGACGCGCGAGCCGTCACGACGCCTTCGCCGCGGCGCCCGAACGCACCCCCGCGCACGCGGGCTCGGGGTATCCCGCCGAGGCCGCGCCGCTCGCCGCGACGCTCGACGGTTATCTCGAGCGAGCGCCGGCGCGCGGCGCGAACGTCGAGGCGCTCCTCGGCGTGGCGGCGCCGCACGTGAGCCCCGAGGGGGGGATCGCCTCGTACGCCGCCGCCTACCGCGGGCTGCCCGCCGATCTCGGAGAGCGCACCTTCGTGATCCTCGGAACCTCGCACTACGGCGAGCCCGACCGCTTCGGGCTCACGCGCAAGCCGTTCGCGACACCCTTCGGCGCGACGGCGCCTGAGGCGCGCCTCGTGAACGAGCTCGCGCGCGCCGCCGGCGACGCGGCCCACGTCGAGGACTACTGCCACGCCGTCGAGCACTCGATCGAGTTCCAGGTCGTGTTCCTGCAGCACCTCTATGGTCCGAACGTAAAGATCGTTCCGATCCTCTGCGGCGCCTTCGTCGACGGCCCGGCCGCCCGCCGGCCGCCCGAGTCGAGCGACGCGGTGGCGCGCTTCATCGACGCGCTTGGCAACGTCGCGGCCCGCGAGGGCGAGCGCCTCTTCTTCGTGCTGGGCGTCGACATGACCCACATCGGGCGCCGCTACGGCGACGACGTCGCGGCGCGCGCCGGCGAGGGCGAGCTCATCGAGGTCGAGACGCTCGACCGCGCGCGCATCGCGCGCCTCGAGGCCGGCGACGCCGCGGGCTTCTGGGAACTCGTGCGCGAGGGCGGCACGCCCGCGCAAGGCTACGACGCCCTCAAGTGGTGCGGCTCGTCGCCCTTCTACACTTTCCATCGCGCCCTGCCCCACGCCCGCGGCACCCTCCTGCACTACGAGCAGTGGAACATCGACGACGTCAGCGTCGTCAGCTTCGGCGCCCTGGCCTTCCGCGACGGGGGATGCCCCGGACCAAATCATCGAATCAAGTAGAGGGCCATTCCGAACCCTTCGAGTACCCCGCGCGGGCTATGCTGCGCGCATGACGACCGAGCCTCCCGGCTTCCTGGACCACGAGCTCGCAGAGGCGGCGTTCGTGTGTGACCTTTTGCGCGTACGTGACCTACTCCACCGCGGCGCCAGCCCCAACGCCCGCGACCGCGAGGGCCGCCCGCCCCTCGTCTCGGCGATCCTCGGGAACAGCGTCGCGCTCGTCGGTCTGCTTCTCGAGTCCAGGGCCGATGTGAACGCCACCGACCCACACGACTGGACTCCGCTCCACTTTGCCGCCGAGGAGGTGCTGCCTCAAATGATTAGCCTCCTGCTCGCCAAGGGCGCTGACCCCAATCGCCGCGACGACGAGGGCAACACGCCGCTCCACCGCGCCGTCTTCTCGGCCCGCGGCCGCGACGAAGTCGTGCGCTTGCTCCGGAAGCACGGCGCGCGCGACGACGTGAAGAACAAGACCGGCGAGACGCCCAAGGCCCTGGCCGAGCGCCTCGGCGAGACGGTGTTCAGCTCGAACTAGTCAGACGTCCGCCCGCGCTCAGAGCATCGCGCCGGTGATCTTCAGCTCCTCGAGGTACGTGATCTCCTGAGGCGTCGACGCGCGGCCGAGGGTGGCGTTTCGCGTGGGGAACCGGCCGAAGCGGGCCACGACGTCGTGGTGCTTGCGCACGATCTCGAGGCCGCGCTCGTAGAATGGGCGCACGGCCGGCGGCGCCTCGTTCGTGACGCGCTCGGCGTAGGCGAGGCCGCGCTCCTGCAAGACGTTGTCCTCGGCGTGCGAGAGGGGGAGCGAAAAGAACAGGCGCTCGTGCAACGCGAGATCCTGGTCCATGCTCGCCTCGAGGCCTGTCACGGCGAGGCGCTGCGCGACGGCGTCCTGCGCGTAGGACAGCGGCGTTCCACGGAAGATATTTCGAGAGAACTGATCGAGCAGCACGATGAGGGCGAGGCGCTCGCGCGGCGTCTCGGCCCAGTCGTCGAGCTCGCCGCGCCGCGCGCGCTCGAGATCGCCCCCGAAGCGCTCCGCGATCTCGCGATCGATCTCCGGGCCTCCGTAGAACCACTTCGTACCGCGACGCTCGAGCGCGCCGATGCTGTCGATCGGATCGCGCTCGTCGCCGAACCAGTAGCTCAGCACGGCCGCCGCGTCGGTCATCGCAGCTCAGCATACACCTGAGGGCGCGTCCGGATCGACATTGCAGCATCAACTCCTGCCACACCTCCTGATAACGTGTGTCCGTGGACCACCGCTTCTCCGCGCCCACGGGTGGCGACGACCTGGACGGCCTCGTCGCGCTCTCGAACGCCGTGGGCGCCGACCCGGCGCTGACGCAGCCCGGGGGCGGCAACAGCTCGATCAAGCGACGAACGCGCGACTTCGCGGGGCGCGAGGTCGAGGTGCTCTCCGTCAAGGGCAGCGGCACCGACCTCGCGACCATCACGCGCGCCGGCTTCACGACGCTGCGCCTCGGCGACCTCGCGCTCCTGCAGGCGCGCGACGAGATGTCCGACGAGGAGATGATGGCGTTCATGCGCGCCTGCATGCTGGACGCGCGCGAGCCCGCGCCCTCCGTCGAGACGCCGCTCCACGCCCTGCTCCCCCACCGCTGCATCGTGCACACGCACGATTTCGCGTCGCAGGCGCTCACGGACACGCCGCTGCCCGAGGCGCTCGTGCGCGAGGTCTTCGGCGACGAAGTCGCGTACATCGACTACGTGCGGCCCGGGTTCCCGCTCGCGCGGGCGCTCGCGCGCCACGGCGCCCAAGGCCTGGCGGCGCCTCGCGGGCTCGTCCTCGCGCGCCACGGCCTCGTGGCGTGGGGCGACACGGCCCGCGCCTGCTACGACAACCTCCATCACCTGACCAACGTGGCCGAGGCGTTCCTCGCCGCGAGGGCGAAGGGACCCGCGACGGCGGGCACGCGGGCACGCGGCGTCACGGGCGTGGCTGCCGCCACGCCCGCGCGCCGCCGAGACGCCGCGCGCGCCGTCCTGCCCGTTCTCCGTCGCGGCCTCGAGGCGGGCCGCCCCGCGATCTTGCACCTCGACGACTCACCCGAGGCGCTGGCCTTCGTGGGCTCCGAGGCGGGGCGCGCCCTGCACGCGCGCGGCATGGTCACGCCGGAGCACATCCTGCGTTGCGGCCGCCTGCCGCTCCTCGTCGACGCGGACCTGGCGGCGGTTCCCGTCGCCGAGGCCGGCCGCGCGATCGCCGCTGGGCTCGGCGCCTACGCCGCCGCCGCGCGCGACGCCTTCGCGCGCCACGCGCCCGCGAGCGAGATGCTGCCGCCCGTTCCGCGCGTCGTCCTCTTGCCGGGCCTGGGCGTCGTGGGCGCGATGCGCGACAAGAATAACGCGGCCCTCGCCGCCCTTTGTTACCGCCACGGCATCCGCGTCATGACGGCCGCCGAGGAGGTGGGCGGCTTTCAGTTCCTCGACGAGGCGGACGGCCTCGCGATCGAGTACTGGTCACTCGAGATGGCCAAGCTCAAGCAAACCGAGCGCGAGCTCGCCGGCCACGTCGCGCTCGTCACGGGCGGCGCGAGCGGTATCGGGCGGGCCATCGCCGCCCGCTTCGCGGAGGAGGGCGCGCACGTCGTGCTCGCCGATCTCGACGGCACCGCCGCGCGCGCGGCCGCGGACTCCATCGGCGCCGCCTGCCGCGCGCCCGAGCGCTTGCGCGCCGTCGCCGCCGACGCTACCGACGCGCGCGCCACCGCCGACGCCGTCGCCGAGGCCGTGCTGAGCTTCGGCGGCCTCGACATCCTCGTGTGCAACGCGGGCTTCGTCGCGTCCGCGCCCGTGGGTGACGTGTCCGAGGCGACCTGGGACCTGCACTTCGACGTGAACGTCAAAGGCACGTTCCTGGCGGTCCGCGCGGCCCTCGCCGTGATGAAGGCGCAGGGCCGCGGGGTCATCCTGCTCAACGCCTCGAAGGGCGCCTTCGCGCCCACCGCCGACAACGCTGCCTACGCCAGCTCGAAGGCCGCCGTGGCCGCGCTCGCGCGCAACCTCGCCGTCGAGCTCGGCCCCCACGGTATCCGCGTGAACTATTTCAACGCCGACTTCATCGACACACCCCTCATGAAGAAGCTGGTCGCCGAGCGCGCGCGCCAAAGGAACGTCTCCATCGAAGCCCAGACCGACGAGTACCGCCGCCGCAACGCGCTCGGCGCGGGACCCATTCCGCCACGCGCCGTCGCCGAAGCCGCCCTCTTCCTGTGCTCGCCGCGCTCCGCCTACACGACGGGCGGCGTCCTGACGATCGACGGAGGCATCAAAGAGGCGATGCCGCGGTAGCGCGTCAGAGAGAGCCCAAAATCGCGCGCAGATCGGCGGCGTGCTTGCCCTTGGGCTGCAGCGCCAGGTACTGCTCGTAGGCGGCGCGCGCCTCGGCGTTTCTGCCCTTCTCCTGGTAGACGCCGCCGATGATGACGTATGCGTCGGCGAAGTTCTGGTTCGCGTTCGTCGCTTGCGTCGCGAGGCGGAGCGCGACGCCCGTGTGCCCGCGCGTGAACTCCGCCTCGGCGAGGAGCGTGAGCGCCTCGGACGACCTCGGACGCGCATCGCTGGCCTGGCGGCACGACGTGAGGGCGTGCTGAATGTGCCCAGCCGTCATCTGCGCGCGACAATCGGCCATGGCGTCGTCGTAGCCCAGGGGCGCCTGCGGCGCTTCCGGGGCGACAGCCGGCTCTACGCCGAGCTTGGCGACCGACGGGGCCGTCGAAGGAGGCAAGTGCGGGTGACCGGGCTCGGCGACGGCCACGGCGGGAGGCGTGCGCTCGGCCGGGGCTGGCGCTTCGACCGGGGCCACCGGAGCCGCCGCCCGTTCGGCGACCGCGGGGACGGCCGCAACCGCTGGAGGCGGGGTCACGGGAGCCGGCCCCACCGCCGCGGCCGGCGCCAAGGCGGGCGCTGCGGACGGCTCGGGCGGCGCAACGGCGGCGACGGGCGCCACCGCCGGAGCCGCCGCAGGGACGTTCACGGGCACGAGGGCGGCCATCGTGGGCGCGACCGCCGCGGTGTGGTCGGGCTTCGCCTTGCCCGCGAGCCGTAGCACGACCACGAGCAAGACCGCGGCCACGAGACCGCCGCCGATCAAGAACCGCTCGCGGCGGCGCGGCGACTCAAGCGAGTGATGCGCGCCGGAGGGACGGAAGGCGCCGGGCGGGGCATCGCCCATGCGATCACCTTCCTCGAGCCATTCCAGCATCGATTCAGAGAACGGGGCGTCGTCGTCCGCCGCGCGCACGGGGTTACATTGTTCTCTGTTGTGCGTTTCCGCGCAAGCGAACTTCCCAAAAATATTATCCTATCGTCCTATCTCTATCCGCCCATGCCCGCGCTCCGCGACGTCATCGCCCCCTCCCCGCCGCGATTACTGCTGGTCGGCATCAACCCCGGCCTGCGTTCCTGGGCGCTCGGCCACCACTTTGCCGGAAACGGAAATCCCTTTTGGCGCCTGCTGTTCGCGGCCGGTCTCGTGCCGCACGCCCTCCCCTTCACCGAAGCCGACCGCCTCGCGCACTACGGGATAGGCCTGACCAACCTCTGCCCGCGCACAACGCGCACCGCAGCCGAGCTCACGGCCGACGAGATCGAGCGCGGCCGCCGCGCGCTCACCCGCAAGTGCGCCAGGTGGCGGCCCGTCGTCGTCGCGTTCGTGGGCGTCAGCCTCTATCAGACGTACTTCCGGCTGCCCAAGAGCGGCGGGCCCGGGGAAAAGCCCGAGCGGCTCGCGGGCGCGCGCGTCTTCGTCGTCCCCAATCCGAGCGGCCTCAACGCGAGCTTCCCCGGCTTCGAGGACAAGCTCGTGTGGTTCAAGGAGCTACGCGCGTTCGTCGACCGCGTGACGCCGCCCGCGACGCGCCGGCCCCCGGCGCGGAATCGGACCCGAGCGGCGCGTGCGACTGCGCGCCCGCGGGCACGCCTCCGGTGACGGCCTCGCGCGCCAAACGTCCGTTCGTCCACAGCGTTCGATCGGTCATAACGCGAAAGGCGCGCATGAGCGCCGCCTCGACCTCGGGGCCCTCGAGGAGCCCGAGCGCGTACGCGAGCGCCTCGAGCGTCGCCAGGCGCCCCGCGCCCGTGCTGACGCGCAGGCGACCGCCCGCGCACGCGTCGCCGACGGCGCCGATGCCTCCCGCGCGGTCCGCGAGCGTCACGCACGGCAGCGCAAGCGCCCGGCCCAAGCGCGAGAAGGCGCGTGACGCCTGGCTCCAGGTTCCGTCGGGCACGATCAGCGTCACGGGCGCGCCGTGGACGCGCCACTCGTCGAGCGGCGTCGCCGAGGCGTGCGGGAAAAGGAACGCGGCGCGCGTCCCCGCCGGAATGGCTGCCGCCAGGCGCTCGACCTGCTCGGTGGCGCTGGCACCGGCGTGGGAGCGCGCAGCGGACGTGGCGCCGGACGCGGCGGCATCGGAGGCTGCATCGGATGCTTCGTCCGGCGAGCGGCCGCGGTAGACGATCGCGCTGTTCGGGAGGCAGCGCGCCGCGACCACGCCCGTGTTAGTAGTTTTTTGAACTTCGAGCTGGTGCAACAGCAGCACGACGCGCGTGCGCGTCTCGAGCCGCGGCAGGAGCGCGCAAATGCACAGGCTGCGGTGCATCCGACAAACCACGCAGCGCAGGTGCGGCTTGCGGTGGCGGCTCATCGACGTACCACAATTTTCGCGTCGGGCCATTTCCGCACATCCGGTTGCTCGGCGCGGCCGTTTGCGGAGAGCCGCTCCGCGTCGAAGCCGCGGCGGATGGAGCGTCGCACCACGGGCCCATCTGCCTCTGGCTTGTCGTCCACGCACTTTCTAGGATGCACGGCCATGACCGGGGGGGGAGAATTTCCGGG
>DATKFB010000338.1:0-5113 GCA_035544435.1 Polyangia bacterium | reverse complement strand
GCAGCGAGATGCGCGGATCGTCGAGCACGTGCGGCCCCGCGGGGAGCTGCTCGAGGGCCTGCTCGAGGATGCGCATCGACTGCTTGATCTCCTCGACGCGCACGGCGTAGCGATCGAAGTTGTCGCCCACCGACCCGACGGGCACGTCGAAGTCGAAGCGGTCGTAGACGAGGTACGGCGCATCCTTGCGCACGTCGTAGGCGAGGCCCGTCGAGCGGCCCACGGGGCCCGTGATGCCGTACTGCAGGCAGTCGGCCTGCGTGATGATGCCGATGCCGTCGAGGCGGTCGCGGAAGATGCGGTTGCGGTCGAGCAGCTTGGCGACGTCGTCGAGCACGCCCTTCATGCGATGGAGGATGTTGCGCAGCTTGTCGGCGAACGCGACGGGGAGGTCCCAGGCGCAGCCGCCGATGCGCAGGTAGCTCACGGTGAGGCGCGCGCCGCAGACCTCCTCGAGCAGCTCGAAGAGCCACTCGCGAGCCTTGAGCATGTAGAGGAACGGCGTGAAGGCGCCGAGCTCCATGGCGCTCGCGCCCAGGCACGTCATGTGGTCCGTGATGCGCGAGATCTCGCCGACGATGACGCGGATGTACTGCGCCCGCTCGGGGATGAGGGCCGTGATGCCCATGAGCTTTTCGACGGCCATGGCGTAGCCGACGTTGTTGAGCATGGGCGAGACGTAGTTCAGGCGGTCGGTGTACGGGAAGACCTGCGTCCAGGTCGCGAACTCCGACTCCTTCTCGAAGCAGCGGTGCAGGTAGCCGATCTGGACGTCGGCGCTCGAGATCTTCTCGCCCTCGACCTCGAGCACCATGCGCACCGTGCCGTGCATGGCCGGGTGCGAGGGGCCCATGTTGAGGGGCAAGGGCTCGGTGGGCAGCTCGGGCGCGTCGAAGTCTTGCGGCTCCTGGATGCCGACGACGATTCGCCGCGAGGCTGGCGGCGCTAGCGTGTTGTCCACTGCGAGGGCTCCTCTTCTTCGTTATCTTTGCTCGAGCTGTCGAGCGGGTCAGTCGACCGAATTGGGTTGGCGGCGCACGAGCGGCTGCCGCTTCTCTTTGGGATAGTCCTTGCGCAGCGGGTGCCCGACGAACTCGGGGTACATGAGGATGCGGCGCAGGTCGGGGTGGCCCTTGAAGCGCACGCCGTACAGATCGTAGGCCTCGCGCTCGAACCAGTTCGCGCCGGCCCACACGCCCACGAGCGTCTCGAGCGTCGGGTCGTCCTCGGGCACGCCCCCGTAGAGGCGCACGCGCTGCTTGCGGCTCACCGAGTACAGGTGCACGACGACGTCGAAGCGCGGCTCGGTCGAGAAGCGATCGACGGCCGTGAGGTCGATGAACATGTCCATCTTCGTGGCCGGGTCGTCGCGCAGGAACGTCGCGACGGCCACCCAGGCGTCGCGCCGCACGCGCGCCCATTCGTCGCCGTGCTGCGTGCCGGTCTCGAGGAGCTCACCGCCCGTGAACTGGGCCTTCAGGCGATCGAGGACGTTCTGCGACATGGGCTGCGACTATCCGATCTTGCCGGCTTTGCCGCTCTCGACCGCACCCGGCAGGTGCGCCGTGCGGGGCCGGATGGCCGTCGTGGGGACGTCGTAACCGGGGCCGTTCTTCTGCTCGGCCTTGAGCATCACCTGGCTGTGGCCCTCTCCGCGCTGGATGCGCTCCTGCAGCAAGATGAGCGCGTCGAGCACCTGCTCGGGCCGCGGCGGACAGCCGGGGATGTAGACGTCGACGGGGACGACCTGGTCGGCGCCCGGCATCGTCGAGTAGTTCTGGTAGAAGCCGCCCGTCGAGGCGCAGACGCCGAAGGCGATGACCCACTTGGGCTCGCACATCTGATCGTAGATGCGGCGCAGGGCGGGGCCCTGCCGCTCTGTGATCGTGCCGACGATGATGAGCAGATCGGCTTGGCGCGGCGAGAAGCGCGGGAACTCGGCGCCGAAGCGCGCGATGTCGTACTTGGGCGCGGCGACGGACATGTACTCCATGCCGCAGCACGCGGTGACGAAGGGATACGAGAACAGCGAGAACTTGCGCGCCCAGTTGACGGCGTCGGCGAGCTTGCCCGTGTAGAAATCGAGACCCATCGGGGACCTTCTACCTTCTTATTCCCACCCGACGGCGCGCTTGCGCCACACGTAGGCGAGCGCGACGATGAGGATGCTCATGAACACGAGGATCTCTGTGATCCCGAAGAAGGAAACGCCGGCGTTGCAGACGCCGTTCTCGAGCGCGCCCACGCACGACAGCGACCGGTAGCGCAGTGCCCATGGGTAGAGGAACGCCGTCTCGATGTCGAACACGAGGAAGACGATGGCGACCTGGTAGAACTTCACCTCGAAGCGCGTGCGCGGGCTGCCGATGACCTCCGAGCCGCACTCGTACGGGTAGTCCTTGGCGCGGCTCGGCCGCGACGGCCCGAGGTACTTCGCGGCGGCCGTCAGCAGCAGCGCGAACCCGACGCCGCCGAGGATCATGAGGGCCGCGGGAATGTAGTCTGACGTCATGGTGGAGGCCGCGCCTAAGAAGCGACGGATGCTCGCGATTTATATGTGCTCGACGCGCAGGAGTCAACGACGAGGAGGACCGCCGCGCGCGGCGCGCGCGGCCCACCTTCGCGTTGACTTCAAAGCCGCGGGTTTCTATACCTAGACGCCTCATGGACCCGGCCAAAGTCCTGTGGTCCGTCGTCAAGGCGGGCTTCCTCATGGCGGCCATGAGCCTGCCGGCCTGCGCAAAGACGCCGCCGGAGGCGCAGTCGGCGCCCGCGGCCTCGGCGCCGGCGTCGGTGGCCGCGGGCCAGGACACGGCGCTGCCGCCCGGCATCGACGCCTCGAGGCTCGACGAGTTCCAGAAGAAGGTGTTCTTCCGCATCATCAACAGCGAGCCGTCTATCTGCGGAGAGGCGCAGAGCCTCATCGTGTCGGCCAAAAAGGACTGCCGGCGCTCGTTCAATGCCATCCGCTACGTCGGCAAGCTCGTCGAGCAGGGCTTCACCGACTCGGAGGTGTCCGAGGCCATCGGCAAGCGCTACCGCTCGGCGGACATCAAGAAGATCGACGTCTCCGAGGCGCCCATGAAGGGCAGTCCGACGGCCAGGGTGACGCTCGTCGAGTTCGCCGACTACGAGTGCCCGCACTGCAAGCGCCTGCAGCCCGTGTTGCGCCAGATCGTCGACGAGTTTCACAACGACGTGAAGGTCTACTTCAAGCACTACCCGCTGCCGCAGCACACGAACGCGCGGCTGGCCGCCGAGGCGGCCGTGGCCGCCAACAAACAAGGGAAGTTCTGGACGTTCCAGGACAAGCTCTGGGACAAGCAGGACGAGCTCTCGCCCGCCGTCATCGAGAAGATCGCCAAGGACAGCGGCCTCGACGTCGGGAAGTTCCGCCAGGACCTCGACACGCCCGCCGTCAAGGAGCGCGTCGTGAAGGATCGCAACGAGGGCCAGGCGCTGGGTCTGCAGGCCACGCCCACCGTCTTCATCGACGGGCGCGAGTACACCGATCCCAAGGACACCGAGAGCTTGCGCGAATGGATCAAGGAAGAGCTCGGACGCTAGCCGCGGCCCTGCTCGCGCTCGCCGGCTGCGCGACGGCGGGCGGCGGCGCTGGCGGAGTGGGGGAGGGCGGCCGTGATCAGGTGGGGACGCCCGTGCCCGAGATTCGCGTCGAGTCGCTGGGCGGCAAGGCCATCGGCCTCGGCGACTATCGCGGCAAGGTCGTCCTGCTCGACGTGTGGGCGTCGTGGTGCGGCCCGTGCAAGCAGGAGCTGCCCATGCTCGACGACATGGCTAAGCGCCTGCGCGGCGACGGCATCGAGGTGCTGGCCGTGTCGATCGATCAGGAGCGCGCCAACCTCGTGCAGTTTCTCAAGACGCGCCCGCGCTGGTCGCTCACGATCGCGCACGACCCCAAGGGCGCGATCGCCGACCGCCTCGCGCCCGAGAAGATGCCGACCTCGTACATCATCGACCGCGCCGGGACCATCCGCTACGTCAACGTTGGCTTCGAGCCGGCCGACGCCGCGGTGATCGAGCGACGGCTGGTCGACGTCGCGCGCCGGTGAGTGAGCTGGCGATCCCTGCGACAAATTGCCGCATGGCATTCGTGTCCTGATTCGCCGCAGCTTCACACAGAACGAGATGCGTCTACGACCTGCCAATCGGGCGCGCGTCGATTGAGATCGACCGTGTGGGCCTGGCGCCGTCGAGCCGCGAGCATCCCGTCAGGTGCCACCTGAGAGGCGGCGATGAGCCGGTCGTGCTTGCCGACGCGCAGAAACCGTGACGATGACAGCCGCTGCGATACCAAACAGGCAAGGCAATCCGATGCTCGGACCCCAGCCGAGTACCTGGCACACCCCCTACCGCGTCGCCCGCGTTTCCGGCACTTCCGCGTGCCCCCGCACCCGCTCCGGCCTCTCGGCGCCAATGTCCTCGCCCAAGCGATCGCGCGTCGGCCGCCGGTCGCCGACCGCCCGCTGGGCCTTGCGCTCCGCGGGCCCGGCGCTCGGGCTGTCGACGTCCGCGGTCTCGTCTTCGGGGCCGGTCGCCGGATTGCCGTCGCGGCCCGGATGCCCGCCCGTCAGCATGAGGAACGCCGTGGCGGTCGCGAGCGCTCCGATGACGGCGCCCGTGAGGAGCGTGCGCTTCTGTCGCGCATCGGCGCTGTGATCCTGCCAGAGCGCGGCGCCGCTCGCGCCGAGGCGCTCGAGCCACCCGGGCGCGCGGGGCGGCCCCGCAGCGACGAGCCGGCGGTGCAGCCGCGCGGCGAACTCGCGCTCGTCGGGAGGCGTTTCGTGGCCGAGCGTACTCAGCACGTCGCGCAGATCCTCCGGTAAATGGAGGGATTTGTTGGGATCGGAGCTCATGCCGGTTCCGTTCGCTCCGGTCTGACGAGATCTGGCGCCGCGGAGTTCCCCGCCGCTTCGATCTCGCGGCCGCGGTCCGCGGGCATCGCGGGGCCGAGCACGCGTCGCAGGTGCTCGCGCCCGCGCGACAGGCGCGACTTTACCGTGCCGAGGGGTGTGTTCTCGATGGCGGCGATCTCCTCGTAGGTCAGGCCCTCAATGTCGTAGAGCACGAGGGTCGCGCGGAACTCGGGCGG
>DATKFB010000337.1:0-17920 GCA_035544435.1 Polyangia bacterium | reverse complement strand
TCCGCGCGCGGGCGGCGGCCAGGTCGTTCGTCGAACCGCACGACGCATGCCACTCGTAGGCCCGCCCGAGCCAGCGCGTCCCGAGCCGCGCCGCGAGGCGCTCGGGCGTGGGCGCTGCGTTGGGGTCGTCAGCCATCGCGGCACCCTAACACCGCCGGCGGGGCGTGTCGGGGCCGAAGTGCCGCTACCCGCGCGAGCGATCCGTGGGAAGCGTCCGCGGCGCGACGTCACCCGCGCTCAGCGGACGAATGTCGCAAGAGAAGTCGATCGCGCGCGCCGAGTGCGTGAGCGCGCCGATCGAGATCACGTCGACGCCCGTCTTGCTGATGTCGCGGATGCGATCGAGCGAGACGCCGCCCGAGGCCTCGATGACGGTCTTGGGCGCGCGCTCGCGGACGCGCTTGACGGCCTCGGTCATCTCTCGAATCTGGAAGTTGTCGAGCAGGATGACCTCGGCGCCGGCCTCGATGGCCTCGTCGAGCTGCGCGAGATCGTCGACCTCGACGCCCACGCGCAGCACGTGGGGCGCGCCGGCGCGCGCGCGCCGCACGGCCTCGCGCACCGAGCCCACGAGCGCGATGTGGTTGTCCTTGATGAGGACGCCCGACGCCAGATCCGACCGGTGGTTGGCGCCGCCGCCCGTGCGCACGGCGTACTTTTGCAGCGCCCGCACGCCCGGCGTCGTCTTGCGCGTGTCGGCCACGCGCACCTTGGCGCCCTCGCACGCGGCGACGAAGGCCTGTGCGAGCGTCGCGACGCCCGACAGGTGCTGCAGGAAGTTCAAGGCCGTTCGCTCTCCCGCGAGCAGCGCCGGCGCAGGCCCGCGCACGCTCGCGACGAGCGTTCCCTTGGCCACAGGATCGCCGTCCGCGACCTTGGCGCGCACGCGCGTGCGCCAGTCGAAGCGCGTGAAGACCGCCTCCATGAGGCCGAGCCCGCACACGACGCCGCGCTCACCCGCGATGATGTCCGCCTCCGCCTCCTGCGTCTCGTCGATGACGGCCGCGCTCGTGACGTCGCCCCGTCCGACGTCCTCCTCGAGAGCGAGGTCGAGCAGCCGCTGCACGGCCGGGGTGTACCAGGGAGCAGAATAGACACTCACGCGCGCACCTCAATCGGCGGTTGCGACCAATCCTGAACCGGCCAGCCGCGTCTTTTTGCCGCGAGCCGCAAGCGCGGGTCCGGGTTGACGACGACGCGATTCCCCACGCGCTCGAGCATGGGCAGGTCTGTGTACGAGTCGGTGTAGAACCAGCTCTGAGCGAGATCGAGCTCGCGGCGGGCGCCGAGCGCCTCGGCCCAATGTATCTTGCCCGGGCCCACGCAGGCCGGCCCCACGAGCCGCCCCGTGAAGAGGTCGCCGTCGACCTCGAAGGTCGTCGACAACACCTCCTCGATCCCGAGCACCTGCGCCAGGGGCCGCGTCACGTAGGTCGGCGACGACGACAGGACGGCCAACACGTGGCCCTCGGAGCGGTGCCGCTCGATTTGCCGCAGTGCACCGGGGACCACGAGCGGCAGGACCTCGTCCTCGACCCAGCGCCGGCAGCGCTCGGCGAACTCGCTCTCCGACTTGCCCCGCATTTGCTCGGCGACGCGCGCAGCGATCACCTGGAGGTCTATCAGGGACAGATGGTATTTTGCCATCCAACCCATGGCCCGAAGGGCGCGGAAAAGCGAGATCTCACCGCGCCGGCGCAGGTCACGGAGGAAGAGCCTCCCCGTGTTGCACGCCACGAGGGTCCGATCGACGTCGAAGAAGGCCCCGATGCGCGACATGCCGTCCCAAGAGTGTATCGCACAATGCGCGAGTCAGCCCGGACCCATCACGATTTCCCGTCGCTGCGGTCGCCTGCCCGGGATGCCGACGCGACGCGTTATCGCGCATTGACCGCGCGCGGGCGGCGAGGTAGTAACGAAGCCGATCATGCGTCTGACAGGAGGCCTCGACCGGGGGCGGAGGCTCATCGCCCCTCGCGGCGGGAGAACCCGGCCGACCGCAGCCAAGGTCCGAGAGGCCATCTTCAACATCCTCGGGCCGCCGCCGGAGGGTGACGTCCTCGATCTCTACGCAGGGACAGGCGCGCTCGGGCTCGAGGCGTTGTCGCGCGGGGCCGCGGCCGTCGTCTTCGTCGAGCGTGAGCACGCGCCGCTCGCGGCGCTCCGCCGCAACGTCAAGGAGCTAGGCGTCGAGGATCGCGTGACCATCGTGGGCGCCGACGTGTGCACGGGGTTACGCCGCCTGGCCGCGAAGGGGCAGGGGCGGTTCTCGTGGGTCTTCCTCGATCCGCCTTACGTCAAGGAGACCGAGGGGGTGCTCGCGGAGCTCTCGGGCAGCGGGCTCCTCACGCCGTGCGCCGTCGTCGTGCTCGAGCACGATCGGCGCCACCGGCCGCCCGAGTCCGTGGGCAACCTCTTCCTGACCGACCGTCGCCAGTACGGCGACACCGAGCTGTCATTCTTCCGGGCGTCCGGCTCGTAGCCGTTCGGAGGCGGAGGACGTCGTGAGGTTGGCGGTCTACCCGGGCACGTTCGACCCGATTACGAACGGCCACGCCGACATCGTGCGCCGCTCGCTCGGCTTCTTCGACCAGATCGTCGTGGCGCTCGCCGAGAACGTCCGCAAGGCGCCGCTCTTCACGATCGACGAGCGGCGCGCCATGATCCTCGACGCGCTCGGCCGCGACGCGCGCGTCGAGGTCGACGCCTTCTCGGGCCTCCTCGTCGACTACTGCCAGCGCCGCGGCGCGCGCGTCATCATCCGCGGCCTGCGGGCGCTCGCCGACTTCGAGTACGAGTTCCAGTTCGCGCACATGAACCGGCACCTCGCGCCCGACGTCGAGACCATGTTTCTCATGACCAGCGAGGAGAGCTTTTATGTATCCTCCTCGCTCGTGAAGGAAGTGGCGCTCATGGGCGGAGACGTCACACGCATGGTCCCGCCCGCCGTCGTGAAAGCCCTCGCCGCAAAACGCAAACAAGGAGTCGCTCCGTGAAGCTCGCCCGCAGGTTGTCCGTGATCGAACCGTCCCCGACCCTGGCCGTCTCCGCGAAGGCCGCGAAGCTCAAGGCCCAGGGCATCGACGTCGTGAGCTTCGGCGCGGGCGAGCCCGACTTCGACACGCCGGCGCACATCAAGGAGGCGGCGAAGAAGGCCCTCGACGCGGGCGCGACGAAGTACACGCTCGTCGAGGGCACGGTGCCGCTGCGCAAGGCGGTCGCGAAGTGGATCGGTGACGCCCACGGCATCGCCATCGATCCCTCCGAGGTCATCGTCTCGTCAGGCGCGAAGCAGTCGATCTTCAACGTCGTCCACGCGCTCATCGACGAGGGCGACGAGGTCATCATCCCGACGCCCGCCTGGGTGAGCTACAACGACATCGTCAAGATGGCGGGCGGCAAGCCCGTCAACGTGCCCACGAAGGCCGAGGAGAACTTCCAGGTCCGCCCCGAGGACGTCGCCAAGGCCATCACGCCGCGCACGAAGATGATCCTCGTGTGCTCACCCTCGAACCCGACGGGCGCGATCTATGACGAGGCGACGCTGCGCGCGGTCGCCAAGCTCGCCGTCGACAAGAAGGTCTGGCTGATGACTGACGACATCTACCGCACGCTCGTCTACGGCGACGGGAAATTCTTCCAGCCCGCGACGATCAGCCCCGAGACGCGCGCGCACACGATCATCATCGACGGCGTCTCGAAAGCGTTCGCGATGACCGGCTGGCGCGTCGGCTTCACAGTCGCGCCCAAACACGTCGTCGAGGCCATGGCGACGATCCAGGGGCAGTCGACGACGCACGCCGCCTCGGTCGCGCAAGCGGCCGCGCTTGCCGCCATCGAGGGCCCGACCGACGAGCTCGAGAAGATGCGTCAGGAGTTCGACAAGCGCCGCAAGGTCATGGTCGCGCGCCTGCGCGAGATCCCGGGCGTCAAGTGTGTCGAGCCCAAGGGCGCGTTCTATGCCTTCCCCGACCTCTCGGCGTTCATCGGCAAGAAGACGCCCGAGGGCAAGATCATCGAGAACGACGTGCAGCTCTGCGAGTGGCTCATCGACGCCGCAAAGGTCGCCGTCGTCATGGGCTCCGCCTTCCACGCCCCCGGCTTCGTTCGCCTCTCCTACGCCACCTCGATGAAGAACGTCGAGGAAGGTGTCCGCCGCATGGCGGAGTGGCTCCCGAAACTCGCCTGAGCCGCACCGATCGCGGGCCAATCTGACGCCGCGACTGTTCGCTCGGTTCAGACGCGCGGCAGTGGCTTCGGCTCGACGGACCCCAGCGGGTCGTTCCTTGCCCCGCCGGGCGAGGGCGCACGTGGGCGCCGCCCCGAGAGAATCTCGTAGACATGACTGCCCGCCCAAACGACGACGCCGAGCGACAGCAACAGAACCATGTTGAGGTGCCCCGAATTGCTCATCTCGCAGACCGTAAGTCGAAGTTACGCCGAAAACGAAGAACGCGACCGAGATTCCAAGAGCACCAGGAATCCACCAGCTTGACCCGCGCCTCGCAGCATGTGGTCGAGAATTCCGAACACGGCGACGAGGACGGACGCCTCCTTGAACCAGTCGCCGATCGCCGCGTAGACTCGGCTCATTGCGAAGTTCTCGCCGCTACATCGCAATAGTTGCGGCGCTGCGGCGCGCGCGCGAAGCGGCGTCGCGACTAGAACTGCGTGACGACGCGCTTACGGCGCAGCTTCTCGACGAGCGTCGTGCGGTTCAAACCGAGGAGCTCGGCGGCGCGGTTCTTGTTGCCGCCCGTGCGCTCGAGCGCCTCCCCGATCATGCGGTCCTCGACGGCCTCGAGCATGGCGCGTAGATCAGTGCCGTCCTTCGGCAGCTCGGGGATCTCGGTGCCCGTCGTGGGCGTGGCGCGCGGCGTCCTGATCTGCAACGGCAGGTCGGAGAAGTCGAGCTCCCCCGCGCCCTTGACGATGACGACGCGCTCGAGGACGTTCTCGAGCTCGCGAATGTTGCCCGGCCAGTGGTAGGCCTTGAGCGCCGCCATCGCCTGGGCGTCGACGCCCGTGACCTGACGCCGGTGACGCTCGTTGGCCCGCGCGAGAAAGTGCTCGGCCAGGGCGGTGATGTCCGTGGCGCGGCTCATGAGCTTTGGCATCTCGACGGGGATGACGTTGAGCCGCCAGAAGAGGTCGGCGCGGAAGCGGCCGTTCGCGACCTCGTTCTCGAGGTTGCGGTTGGTGGCCGCGAGGATGCGCACGTCGACCTTCGTGGGCGTCTCGTCGCCGACGGGGTAGAGCTCGCCGTCCTGGATGAGGCGCAGCAGCTTGGCCTGCACGCCGAGCTCCATCTCGCCGATCTCGTCGAGGAAGATCGTGCCGCCGTCGGCCTGGGCGAAGCGGCCCGCGCGCGAGGTCGTCGCGCCCGTGAAGGCGCCGCGGACGTGCCCGAAGAGCTCGGACTCGACGAGCGTCGGCGGGATGGCCGCGCAGTTCACGGCGACGAACGGCTTGTTCACGCGTGACGAGCCCGCGTGCAGCGAACGCGCGGCGAGCTCCTTGCCCGTGCCCGACTCACCGGTGATGAGCACGGTGCAACGCGTGTCAGCCACCTGCGAGAGGAGGGCGAGCACGGGCACCATCACGGGATCGTCGCCGAGGAGCCAGGGCGCGACGCGGTCTCGCCACCCGCGCGGATCCTCGCCGTGCGCGGGCGTCGCGGGCGGCTTGAGCACGGCCGCCACGGCGTCCTCGAGCGTCTGCACATCGAACGGCTTGATGAGGAAGTCGCGCGCGCCGGCGTGCATGGCCTTCACGGCGTCGGGGATCTCGGCGCTGCCGCTCATCGCGATGACGGGCGTCCCGGGCGCCACTTTGCGCGCCGCGTTCAGGATCTCGAAGCCGCTCACGCCGGGCATGCGGATGTCCGTCAGGATCATGTCGAAGTGCTCTTGCTGCAGCTTGGCAATGCCGGCCGGGCCGTCGGTCGTGACGACCTCGTGCCCAGCGGTGCGCAGGATCCGCCCCAAGCTCCGGAGGAGCGAATCTTCGTCGTCGCAGAGGAGAATCTTGCCCATGACTCGCTATCGCTTCCGGGTGTCGGCAGAAGGACTTGATGACATGTCCGCGGCCTCAAGTTTCTCACGAAATGGCCGAGGCCGACTACTTTTTTGCGATACAGCCTACAATTACCGGAGTCTCCGATGCTTGGAGGCTTGGGGCCTTTGAGCGGGCCGGGCGCGTTCGGGGCGGCTCGGGCCCGTGCGGGATGCGTCCACGGGGCGAGTCAGACGACGATGATGCACCGCGCGGCGATGGCGGCAGGCCGCGCGGCCGAAAGGCGGGTGCCCGGGCCCCCTTGATTGTACGCCTGTGACCATCTAAACCGTGCGTCATGAAGGATCCGGCGCGAACGCTCCTCGGCCAAGTGGAGCGCGAGGTGGCGGCGCTCCCCGGCGCCTCGCTTTATCCCGGCGCTGGGTCTGACGTGGGCACTCGGTTCGAGGCGCTCATGGGCCTACCGCCCCCGCCGGGGCTCGCCGCTTTTCTCGCGGCGCACGACGGTGGCGTGCTCGGGCCTGACGTCCGCTTGTTGAGCCTTGATGAGGCCGCGAAGCGGCGGCGCCCGCCCGAGCGCTCCAGCGCGACCGCGGCGATGCCGGCCGGATTGTGGCCCGTCATGGAGCGCGGCGGGCGGCGCTACGCGCTCGACGCCGAGGACGCGAGCAGCGACGGTGAATGGCCCGTCGTCGAGGTCGGCGACTCGGGCATCGACCGGGTCGGCACCTCTTTCCTGAGGTTCGTCCACGTCGTGTGCGCCGAGCTCGCCGTGGGCGGCATCGCCGAGGACCGCGCAGCAGTGACGCTCGGCGAGGAGCGCTGCCGGCGCGATCCGGGCCACGCCGACAACTGGCTCGACCTGGCCGAGCTCCTCGAGCAAGCCGGGCGCGAGAAGGAGATCGACGGTGTGCTCGCCTCGGCGCTGCGGGCTTCTACCCCGCCCACGCCGGCGCTGCTGCTGGCCGTCGGGATGCGCGCCGTGCGCGAGAATGACTGGGAGGCGGCGCTGCGCGGGTTCAGCGACGCCATCGCGCTCGAGCCCATCGGTGCGCGCGACGACGACGCGCGCCTCGACGCGGCCGCGCTCGTGTACGTGCTCGCCACGGATCGCGGCGACGCCACGGCGGCCGCGGAGGCGCGTCGCGTGCTCGGGCCCGCCGTCGCGGCCACTGTCTCTTTCTGGCGCGGCGAGGCGATGCAGGGCGCCGCCGCCGACGTGCCCACGCCCGTGGGCGCGCTCGCGCTGCGCATCGTCGCCGCGCTCGAGCCGCAGGATCCCGACGTCGCGAAGCTGCGCGCGCCCACGCCTGCGCTGCGCGCGGCCCTGCGACGCCTGCAGAGCGCGCGCGAGGATCTCGAGCTCGGCCGGTCCGCGCAGGCCGCGCGCACGATCCGCGAGGCGCTCGCGACGCCCGATCTCGCGGCGCTGGGCGCGGCGCACGCGATCTACGCCGAGGCGCTCAACGCCACGCGGGAGCGCGGCGCCATCGAGGCGGCTGAGAAGGCTACGGCGATCAACCCCACGCTCGTCGACGGGTGGCGCGAGCTCGGCGATGCGCACCTCGAGGCCAACGATCTCAAGAGCGCCGAGCGCGCCTTCCGCCGCGTCGTCGAAATGGACCAGACGTACGGCCTTGGCTTCGCGAAGCTCGCGCAGGTCTTGCTAGAGCAGGGCCGCACCCTCGAGGCCCTCGAGGCCATCACGGAGGCGGGCCAGCGCGGCGGCGATCCATTCTTCATCGCGGCCATCCGCGGCGACATCTACGCCGAGATGGAGCGGCACAACGAGGCCGCCATCGCCTACGACGAGGCCCTCGACATCGAGCCCGAGGATCACTGGGCGCTGCACCAGGCCGCGCTCGAGCACGGGTTGGCCGGGCATCCGACGCGCGCCACGGCGCTCTTCGAGGCGGCGCTCGAGCACGACGGCGACGGGTGTCACCAGACCCTCGTCGACTTCGCCGATCACCTGCGCAAGCTCGGGCGCATCGGCGACGCCGTGAAGCTCTACCGTCGCGCCGTCGTCGCCGTTCCGACCGATTCGGAGTGGCGGCAGACGCTGCGCGACGCCGAGCGCGAGCTCCTGGCCGCGCCGAATTGAGGGGACGGGCCGCGTGCTAAAGAACGGCCTCGCGCCGCCGATAGAGTTCCTGTATAATGGACAGAATTTCTTTAGCGTAGACATGGCCTGACAGGGCGCGCGCGACAGGCCCGATAGGACGACGAAAGACCGCATGGATCATCTGGACCAGCTCGAGCAGCAAAGCGTCTACATCCTCCGCGAGGCCTTCCGGCATTTCGAGCGGCTGTGCATGCTGTGGTCGATCGGCAAGGACTCGACCGTTATGCTGTGGCTCGCGCGCAAGGCCTTCTTCGGCCACGTGCCCTTCCCGCTCGTGCACGTCGACACGAGCTACAAGCTGCCCGAGATGATCGCGTACCGCGACAAGCTGGCCTTCGAATACAAGCTGCAGATGATCGTCGGACAGAACAAGCAGGCGCTCGAAGAGGGCGACACCTTCCCCATCAAGCTCGGCAAGAACCCGAGCATGGGCAAGGAGGAGCAGCAGCAGCTCCGCACGGCCTGCTGCGGTCGGCTCAAGAGTGACGCGCTCGGCGCGACGCTCCACGGCACGGGCACGCGCAGGCGCATGAACCTCGCGACGGGAGCGTACGAGGTCGATCCCGACCGCGAGCCGTACACGGGCGTCATCGTGGGCGCGCGCGCCGATGAGGAGGGCAGCCGCTCGAAGGAGCGCTACTTCTCGCCGCGCGACAAGAACGACAACTGGGACGTCGGCGATCAGCCGCCCGAGTTCTGGAACCAGTTCAAGACCGACTTTGCGCCGGGCACGCACGTGCGCGTCCACCCGTTGCTCGATTGGACCGAGCTCAACATCTGGGAGTACATCAAGCGCGAGCAAATCCCCACTGTGTCGTTGTATTACGACCAGGGGAGCGGCACGCGCTACCGCAGCCTCGGCTGTGGGCCCTGCCAGTCCCCCATCAAGAGCGCGTCCAAGAACGTCGACGACATCATCACCGAGCTCAAGAGCGGCGCGCTCAAGAACGTCGCCGAGCGCTCCGGCCGCCTGCAAGACGGCAAGCACGGCCTCGAGGAGCTGCGCCGCAAAGGGTACATGTGATGGGGGCCCCGGCAACGAAGGTCGCGGCGGACCGCGACCAGATGAACGTCGTCATCGTGGGCCACGTGGACCACGGCAAGAGCACCGTCGTCGGGCGCTTGCTCGCGGACACGGGCGCGCTGCCGCAGGGCAAGCTCGACGCCGTTCGCCGCGAGTGCGAGCGCACGGGCAAGCCGTTCGAGTACGCCTTCCTGCTCGACGCGCTCGAGGACGAGCAGGACCAAGGGATCACGATCGACACGGCCCGCTGCTTCTTCAAGAGCGCGACGCGCGACTACATCATCATCGACGCGCCCGGGCACATCGAGTTCCTCAAGAACATGATCTCGGGGGCGGCGCGGGCCGAGGCGGCCGTGCTCGTCATCGACGCCAAGGAGGGCGTGCGCGAGAACAGCCGGCGCCACGGCTACATCCTCGCCATGCTCGGCATCCAGCAGGTCGTCGTGTGCGTCAACAAGATGGACCTCGTGGGCTACGACCGCGCGCACTTCGAGGGCATCGAAAAGGAGTACCGCGCGTTCCTCGAGAGCATCGGCGCCGTGCGCCCGCGGCAGTTCATCCCTATCTCGGCCATCGAGGGCGAGAACCTGGCGTCGCGCGGGAAGCACTCGCCTTGGTACGCGGGGCCGACGCTGCTCGAGGTGCTGGACGGGCTGCCCAAGGCGCCGTCGAAGGTCGATCAGCCGCTGCGCATGCCCGTGCAGGCGGTCTACAAGTTCACGAAGCAGGGCGACGATCGCCGCATCATCGCGGGCCGCGTCGAGGCGGGTCGGGTCAAGGTGGGCGACAAGGTCGTCTTCTCGCCGTCGAACAAGGTGAGCACGATCCGGAGCATCGAGGGCTTCAACACGGCGCCGCGCACAGAGATCGACGCTGGGTGGTCGACCGGCTTCACGCTCACCGAGGAGATCTACATCACGCGCGGCGAGGTGATGAGCCACGTCGCCAAGGCGCCCCAGGTCGGCACGCGGTTGCGCGTCAACATGATCTGGCTCGGCAAGAAGCCGTTCGTGAGCGGGCGCGACTACAAGCTCAAGCTCGGCACGACGGCGCTGCCCGTGCGCATCCACAAGATCAACAAGGTCATCGACGCGAGCAAACCCAACTCGAGCGGAGGCGAGCTTGGCTCGCCGGAGCGCAGCGTCGGGGGGCCCGGGGACCCTCTTAGTGTCCCCGAATTGACAGTCGGAAGGCACGACGTCGCCGACGTCGTGCTCGAGGCGCGCCAGCCGCTCGCGTTCGATCTGACGGCGGACTGCGAGGCGACGGGGCGCTTCGTCATCGTCGACGAGTACGACGTCGCGGGCGGCGGCATCATCACCGAGGCCGTGTCGGACGACCTGCGCGATCTGCGCGACGAGGCGCGCACGCGCGACTTCCACTGGGTGCCGGGCGGCGTCACGGCCGCCGAGCGTGTGGCGCGCCACGGCCATCGCGCGGCGCTCGTCATGTTCGTGGGCAAGGCCGGCGTCGGCAAGCACAAGCTCGCGCGCGCGGTCGAGAAGGCGCTCTTCGCGGCCGATCGCGCCGCCTACATGCTCGACGGGACCAACGTGCTCCTCGGCGTCGACAACGATCTGTGGGTCGACGGCGCGAAGTCGGAGCTCGTGAGGCGCTTCGGCGAGGTCGTGCACCTCCTGCTCAACGCCGGCCTCATCGTCGTGTCGACGACGAACGTCATCGGCCTCGCCGACGCGACGGCCGTGCAGGCGCTCATCCCCGACGCGCCACTCGTGCTGGTCGAAATCGTCGATGCCGGCGCCGGCAGCACGCAGCCGTCAGACCTGCTCGTGAGCGGCGACGAGCCCGAGACCGAGGTCGTGGCCAAGGTCATGGCGCTGCTCGACGCGCGGCAGATCACTTCGGTCTGACGCGGGCGGCGCGAGGAACGGCCGCCGCCCGCGCGACCCTCGGGCTGGGCGACGCTCAGTTCGTCGCGAGGGTGGGCGACGAGCACATGCCGCCGCCGCTCGCCGCCGCGCAGTCGCCTGGCGTGGGCCTAAGGCACGCGATGGCAAGGGCAGGACAGGCGATACCGCGCTGGCTGTCGCAGCCGGCGGCGAGCCACTCGGCCTTGATCGCGTTCAGCTTCGTGGCGTCGTTGACGTAGGTCATGCAGTTGGAGAAGCAAACCGACAACGACGAGCTCACGGCCTGCTCGCATTGCCCGGCTGCGCCCACCTTGCAGCTCTGCGCCTCGGGCATGGCCTTGGAATATTGGGTCGCGAGGTCCGCGCAGTTCGCGCCTCCGTCGGCGCCGCCGTCGTGACCGGCGCTGCCGGTCGAGCCAGCGCCGCCGTCGTGACCCGCGCCGCCTGTCGTGCCGGCGCCGCCGTCGTGGCCCGCGCCCCCCGTCGAGCCGGCGCCGCCCGTCGAGCCCGCTCCGCCCGTCGAGCCCGCGCTGCCGGTCGAGCCCGCGCTGCCGGTCGAGCCCGCGTTGCCGGTCGAGCCCGCGCTGCCGGTCGAGCCCGCGCTGCCGGTCGAGCCGGCGCTTCCCGTCGAGCCGGCGGTGCCGCTCCCGCCCGCGGCCCCGGCCTGGCCCGCGGTGCCGTCCGTACCGCCGTCGGTGCCGCCCGCGACCGAGCCGCAACCAAGAGCCGCGACGAGGGCCAAGCAGGCCATAACGCCGGGTACACCCAGTCGAGAGATCTTCATATTGGCCTCGAAAAGCAATTACCGGACCAGTACGGGACCAGCGAATCCGGCGCCGCGGCGACTGGAGGTCTCAGAATCCCACGGCGCGCGCGCGATCTTTGACACGGCGATCATGAACGCACCGCGCGACCGCCGGCGCAGAAGAGGGCCTCCGTGCGTAAGATGCGTTGCATGTCCCTCTTCGGCGTGACCCTCACGGCCGCGGGCCAGGAGCGGCTCGCCGCCGAGCCGCCGCAGCTCATGCTCTCCGACCTCGAGGCCGCCACGGCGCTCGAGCCGGGCAGGCCGGTGCGTCTCCTCGACGCGCGCGGGGGAACGCGCGCGACGGGCGTGGCCGATCCGGAGAACGAGATCGTCCGCATCTGGGCGCACGGCGACGAGAGCCGCGCGCCCGACGCCGCGTTCTTTCGCGCCCGCCTCGCGCCGGCCCTGGCGCTCCGGCGCACGCTCGGCCTCGCCGACGGCGAATCGGCGTACCGCCTCGTGAACGGCGAGGGCGACGGTCTGTCGGGGCTGGCGGCCGACGTCTACGGCGGCTACGCGGTCGTCACGGCGCTCTCGCGCGGGCTGCTCGGGCACGCTCGCCTCCTCGCGCAGGCCGCGCTGCATGTGCTTCCCGACGCGGGCGTGCCCTTGCGCGGCGCCGTGCTCAAGACGCGGCTCAAGGGCTCGGGCACGACGCCCGAGCGAGCGAAGGACGACGTCGTCGGCGAGGCGCCGCCGGAGAAGCTCGTCGTGCGCGAGCTCGGCGTGCCCTACGAGGTTCACCTCCGCGGCGGCATCAACGTGGGTCTCTTCACCGACATGCGCGAGCACCGCGCGGGGCTCGCGCGCTTCGTGCGCGAAAAGCGCGTGCTCAACACGTTCGCGTACACGGGCGCGCTCTCGCTCGCGGCGGCGCGCGCCGGCGCGGCCACCGTCACGAGCGTCGATCTCGCGGCGGGCCCGCTCGCGTGGGCGCGCGCGAACTTCGCGCTCTCGGGGCTCGATCCCGCGGCGCACCGCTGGGAGGTCTCGGACGTCTTTCGCTTCCTCGAGGCCGCGCGCGCGCGGCGCGAGACGTACGACGTCATCATCCTCGATCCGCCCACGGTCTCGGGCGCGCGCGCGGCCCTGTGGGCGCAGAAGCGCGACTATCCCGAGCTCATCGAGGCCGCCTGCGCCGTGCTGCCCGAGGCGGGCGGCCACCTCTGGATCTCCTCGAACGCGCACCGAGGTCCGAGCGTGCTCAAGCACGTCGCGGCTGGGATGACGCTGGCCAAGCGGCACGCGCAGGTGCTCGAGCTCGGCGGCCTGCCCCCGGACTACCCGACGCCGCTCGCGTGGCCCGCGGCGCGCTACCTCGAGGTCTGCCAGCTCCGCGTCGGCGCCGCGAGAGTCACTTCTTGACGATGGGGTAACCGCGCCAGAGCCATTCCATGGCCGCGGGCAAGTACTGGCGGCGCGCGCCGTCGTCCTCGTGCCCGGCGCCCGCGGCCGTCACGTAACGGTAGTGATAGCCCTTCGCCATGAGCGCCATCGCCGTGGCGTCGTTGGCGGCGCGCCACTGCCCGCCGCCGAGATCGTTCGAGCCCGCCGCGAGGAAGACGCGCAGCGGCTTCACGGGGGAGTTCGGGATCAGCGTCTTCGGATACGCGCCGGCGCCAGGGGTCTGCAGGTTCACGAAGCTCCCGGAGATCGTGAGGATGAGCGTGTACGACTCGGGGTGGAACCAGCCCATCGTGAAGGCGGCCGCGCCGCCCGAGCTGCCGCCGAAGCTGCCGCGGCCGCGCGGGTCCTTCGTGAGGTTGAGCATGATGTTCTTCATCTGCACTTGAGCCAGAGCGGCCGGCAAGAGCTCGTTCTCGACGAACTGGTAGTACTTGTCCGAGGCGGTGTCGTACTCGACGCCGCGCTGGCTGCCCGGATCGACGAAAATGCCGGCCATCATCGGCAGCCTACCGGCGGCGATCATGTTGTCCATGAGCGGGCGCAGATCGTCGAGACCGAAGCTGCCGCCGTTCTGTGGGTTGACGCCGTCTTGCGCCACCATGAAGGGAACCTCCGTGCCCGACACGTAGTTCGCAGGAACGTAGACGGCGACTTTCCGACTGCCGTCGTTGAAGGTCGTGTTGCTCGCCATCGTGAACTGAATGATCTGGCCCTTGGCGATGCCCGCGTGATCGGTCATTTCGGGAGCCGTCATGAACGGCGAGGAGATCGGGAAGGTGCCGTCGCCCTCGCTGCCGGGATCGGTGAACCCTCCACCATCGCCCGGCGCGGGCAGGGAGTCGGATGCGTCGGAGGCACCGGCACCTGCGGCGGAGCCGACGTCGACGGCGGGGCCGGAGTCGACGATCTCGCCAGCCGCGCCCGCCGTCACGGTCCCGGCCGCGCCCGCGGTGCCCGCGGTGCTGCCACCCTCACCGCCGACACCCGCGCCACCCGTCGCGGTGTTGCCGGGTGTCGTCCGGCCAGAGCCGCATCCCGTCACGGCGGCCAGCGAGAGCACGCCGGAAGCCAGCAGGCCGAGCAGGCTGGGCGACATCGATCGTTCCCGGAATGACACGAGGAGCGGGCGGCGCATGTGCATGAAGACGTCGCTCGCGACGGAACGGCTCGGACCCGAGCCGTCGCGACCCGATTTCGTCGTCGCATCCTGTGCTTGGCTCTGACAAAGTAGCCCCGGATGGAGCCCGATGTGGCGCACGACGAGCACCCCGAACGACGCGACGCGCGGCCCCGACTGGAGCCCTTTTCGCGCGAAGCGCTCGCCCGCGAGCTGAACGCGGCGCAGCTCGACGCCGTGGTGTATCCGGCGGCGCCGCTGCTCGTCGTCGCGGGCGCGGGCTCGGGCAAGACGCGCGTCATCACGTACCGCTTGGCGCGACTCGTCGCCACGGGAGCGGATCCCCGTCGCATCCTCGCCGTGACGTTTACGAACAAGGCCGCCGGCGAGTTGCGCGAGCGCGTGCGCGACCTCCTGCGCGAGCGCATCGGCGTCGGGCTCGCGGGCCTCGCCGTCGGGACGTTCCACTCGATGTCCGCGCGGCTGCTTCGCCAGTACGGCGAGGCGGTCGGTCTGCGGAAGGACTTCGTGATTTACGACACCGACGACCAGAAGCGCCTCATGGCGCGCGTACTGACGGATCTCAAGGTGCCCGATCGCATGTTCCCCGTGCGCCAGGTGCTCTCGGCCGTCGACCGCCTCGAGAACCAGGGCGTCACGGCGGCGGCGTTCCAGCCCGGCGACTACTTCGACGACGTCGTCGCGAAGGCCTATCACCTCTTCGAGGAGCGCATGGCGGCCGCGAACGCCACCGACTTCGGCGGTCTGCTGCTGCACACGCTGCGCCTGTGCGTGGGCGACACGCCCGTGGCACACATGCTCGCCGAGCGGTTCGATCATGTTCTCGTCGACGAGTTCCAGGACACGAACAGCGTGCAGTACAAGCTCGTGCGCTGCCTGTCGCACCGCACGCGCAGCATCACGGTCGTGGGCGACGAGGATCAATCGATCTACAAGTGGCGTGGCGCCGACATCCGCAACATCCTCGACTTCGAGCGCGATCACCCCGGCGCGGGCGTCGTCAAGCTCGAGCGCAACTACCGCTCGACGGGCAACATCCTGCGCGCCGCTAACGGAATCATTGAAAAAAACTCGGAGCGGCGCCCGAAGGTCCTCTACACCGAGGCAGGCGAGGGTGAGCGCATCGTGCTCTTCGAGGGCGAGACCGAGCGCGACGAGGCGGACTTCGTGGCGGCGCGCATCGACGAGGGTCTGCGCGAGAAGCTGTCGCCGCGCGACGTCGCGGTGTTCTACCGCACGAACGCGCAGTCACGCGTCATCGAGGACGCGTTGCGCGCGCGCGACATCCCCTACGTCGTCGTCGGGGGCACGCGCTTCTTCGACCGCACCGAGATCAAGGACCTCGTGTGCTACCTGCGCGCCATCGCCAACCCGGACGACGGGATCGCGCTGCAGCGGATCGTCAACGTTCCGGCGCGAGGCATCGGCGCGGCGACGGTCGATCGCATCGGCGCGCTCGTCTACGAGCGGCGCGTTTCGGCCTGGGACGCTCTCGCGCTCGCGGCGGCCGAGCCGGCCGGCATCGACGAGGCCGAGGGCCTCTTCGAGCCCGTCGAGCGCGCGGAGCTCGAGGAGCCGCTGCTCGGCCCCGGGCCGCGCAAGAAGGTCGCGGCGTTCGTGAAGCTCATGGAGAAGCTGCGTCGCGAGAGCGCGGGCCTGGCGCCCGCCGATCTCGCCGAGAAGGTGCTCGAGGAGAGCGGCTACCGCGACGCGCTGGCCGCCGAGGCGTCGCTCGAGGCCGAGGGCCGCGGCGAGAACCTCATGGAGTTCATCGCGCAGATGCGCGAGTACGAGCGCGAGGCCGAGGAGCCGACGCTGCACGGCTTCCTCGAGCGCATCGCCCTGCAGTCCGACGTCGACGGCTACGACGCCGAGAAGGGCGCCGTCTCGCTCATGACGGTGCACACGGCGAAGGGTCTGGAGTTTCCGACCGTGTTCATCACGGGGCTCGAAGAGCGCATCTTCCCGCACGCGCGTAGCGTGGACGACGACTCAGCCGTCGAGGAGGAGCGCCGCCTCTGCTACGTCGCCGTGACGCGCGCGCGCACGCGGCTCTACCTGTCGCGCGTGCGGCGGCGCCGGCTCTCCGGTCAGGAGCTGCCCGGCATCCCGAGCCGCTTCCTGCGCGAGCTTCCCGCGGACGGCGTCGACGCGATCGTCATGGAGCGCCCGGCGATGTACTACGGCGACACGCGCGGGCGCGGGCCCTGGGGCGGCAGCTGGTCGAAGCCGGAGCCCGAGCCCTCGTTTCAGCTGCGCGGCCCGTCGGCCTCGGCGACGCCCAAGCCCAAACTGGCGGTCAAATCGACTGGCGAGATATCAATTCACTACGACGCCGTCGGCGGCGACTCTGACCACGACTCGGAGGGCCCCGGCCTGCAGGTGGGCGCGAAGCTGCGCCATCCTTCGTTCGGCGTCGGCGAGATCCGCGGCTGGCAGGGCTCGGGCGCCGATCTCAAGGTCACGATGCGCTTCCCGGGCACGGGCGTGAAGACGATCCTGGCGCGCTTTCTCAGCAAACCCTGAAGCCGAGGTCTCGCGTGAAGCTGTACGGCACGGCAAACAAGAAGTCCTTCAACACGCTCAAGATCCGCGCCGCCCTCGCCGAGGTGGGCGCGCCCTACGACTTCGTGCCGGTCGATCTCGACAAGGGCGAGAACGAGACGGCCGCCTTCCTCGCCATCAATCCGCATGGCAAGGTCCCCGTGCTCGTCGACGGCGATTTTGCGCTGCCGGAGTCGAACGCCATCTTGTGGTACGTCGCCGAGTCGCACCCCGCCTCCGGGCTCGTGCCGCGCAACGACGGCACGCCCGCGGCGCTCCAGGCGCGTGCGCGCATCGCGCAGTGGATCGACTTCGCGCAGACGACGCTCTACGCCGCCTACGCCGACTGGTGGAACCACGCCCTCGGCGCCGCCGCCAAGCGTGTCCCCGCGGCGGCCGACGCCGCGCTCGCCAAGATTCACCGCGGCCTGGGCGTCATGGAGGCGGTGCTCGCCACGCGCTCCTACATCGCGACGCCGGACTTTTCGCTTGCCGATCTCTCGAACGCTTCGATGGTCTTCGCGCTCGAGCGCCGTCTGCCCGACGAGCCGCTCGCGAAGCGCGCGCGCGTGCGGGCCTGGTACGACCGCGTGCGCGCGCGCCCGAGCTTCGCGGGTGCGATCGAGGTTCCGTGAACGACCGCCACGGCCTGGCGCACTCGACCGCTGCCTGAGTCAGTCGTCCTGTTGCTGCATTCGTTTCGGTGGCTCTGCTGACCCGTGGGGCTATCAGCGAGGTGTTGATGGGCCACCACGTGGATCAGGATGTTCGCCCCGATGGTAAGTTCCTGAGAGATGCGAGCGTCGAAAACTGCCTCATCGTCGAGACGGGTCAGTTTGTCAAAAGTGGCAACATATCCTTCAAGGAATGCCATTTCGATTTTCAAGGATCCGCGCTCAACGTGTTTGAGCTGGCACAGATGCTACTGAATCCCGCAAAGCCAGCCGAGTAACCCGCCCCACCCTCAGGCTCCCCTGAGGGGGGAACA
>DATKFB010000336.1:0-21222 GCA_035544435.1 Polyangia bacterium | reverse complement strand
GACGTGCGGGCGCACGACGTTGAAGAGCTTGCAGACGACGGTGGCGACGCCCACGAAGTGACCGGGGCGCGCGCCGCCGCACAGGCCCTGTTCGAGCTCGCGCACCTGTACGTAGGTCTGGAAGCCGGGCGGGTAGACGTCGGCCGCGTCGGGGACGTAGGCGACGTCGGTGCCGGCGGACGCGGCCTTGGCGAGGTCGCCGGGGAGATCCCGCGGGTAGCGCGAGAGATCCTCCTTCGGCGCGAACTGAGTCGGGTTCACGAAGATCGACAGCACGAGCCCGTCGCCGCGGCGGCGGCCCTCGCGCAAGAGCGAGACGTGCCCCTCGTGGAGGGCGCCCATCGTGGGCACGAAGGCCACGCGCTCGCCAAGCGCTCGCGCCGCCTGCGACCAGGCCGCCATCTCCGAAGGCGTTCGGAGAACGAGGGGCTCTTTGCCGCTCAAGGCTCGCTCCTCGGCGTCAGTCGTAACTCTCTGCGGCCGACGGGAAGCGGCCCGCGCGCACGTCGTCGGCGTAGGCCTTGAACGCCGCGCCCACGGTCTTGCCCATCTCGGCGTAGCGGCGCACGAAGCGCGGCTTCCAATCGACGTCGGCAGGCCCGAGGCCCAGCAGATCGTGCATGACCAAGACCTGTCCGTCGCACGCGCCACCGGCGCCGATGCCGATCGTCACGGCCGGCACGGCGCGTGTGATGTCGGCCGCGAGCGATTGCGGCACGGTCTCGATGACGATCGCGTAGGCGCCGGCGTCGCTGAGGGCGCGCGCGTCGCCGAGGATGCGCGCGCGTTGCTCGTCGGTGCGGCCCTGCAGCTTGAAGCCGCCGAGCTGGTGCACGGACTGCGGCGTGAGGCCGACGTGACCCATGACGGGGATGCCGGCGCTCACGAGCCGGCGCACGAGCTCGGCGACGGCCACGCCGCCCTCGAGCTTGACCGCCTCTGCGCGACCTTCCTTGACGAGGCGGCCCGCGGCGCGCAGCCCTTCCTCGATCGACGCCTGGTAGCTCATGAACGGCAGGTCGGCGACGAGGTGCGCGCGGCGCACGCCGCGCGAGACGATGCGCGCGTGATAGACCATCTCGTCAAGGGTCACGGGCAACGTCGACGGCTCGCCCTGCACGACCATGCCGACGCTGTCGCCCACGAGGACGACGTCGAGGCCCGCGGCGTCTGCCAGCCGCGCGAAGACGACGTCGTACGCCGTGACGACCGCGATCTTCTCGGCGCCCGCCTTGCGCGCGCGCAAGGACGTCGTCGTGACTTTGGAGGGCGCCTCGGCCATGTGCCGAAAGCGTAACACGCCCCGCAGTCACCGGTTCGGAACCGACGCGCGCCGCCGTCGGCCGCTCGAAACCGGAAAAGCGCACCAACGCGCGTATTCCGCGTTGCGGAATCGCGGGCCCCCGCGGCGAAGCGCGCTTGGCCCGCCCCTTGAAGAGACTCGCTCCGAGCCGGCTCGAAGCGGCTTGAGGCCCGCTCACTTCGTGCGAGCTTCGATGACTCTCGAGGAAAAGAACATGACCAAGACAATACTCGCGTCCTGCTTCGTCGCGCTCGCCGTGGGCCTCATGGCCTGCAACATCCACGACAACACGATCACGGCCAACATCCCGAACGCCACCCTCACCGTGACCGCCGACACCGACGTCCAGAACGTCCAGCCCGCCCAGTCGATCCCGATGACCGTCAACGTGCAGAACGTCTTCCTCGTCGATCCGACGGCGACGCCGCCGCCCGAGCACGCCCAAGACGCCGGTCACCTGGAGTTCCACATCGACGACGAATCGACGCCGCCGGTGCTCGTCACGGCGCAGACCAGCGTGTCGGTGCCCATTCCGGCCGACACGAAGCCGGGCCATCACAAGGTGATTTGCCGCGTCCACAAGCACGACGGGACGCCCACCACCACCATGTTCGAGCTGGACATCAACGTCAAAGCGTCGGTGACGACCACCACCAACAGCGACGGCGGCACGACGGTCACCGTCGACGCCACTGTGACGGTCGAGGCCAGCACCACGACGATGCCCGCCGACGCCGCCGGTTCGACGAACTAGCCGAAGGAGCAGTCTGCCCGCTCCACATTCGACATTCTGTGGCGAGTGCCCGGAGTAAAGCGCGCCGGACGCGCTCCCGCCGGGCGGTCCCGTCTGGTGTTCAGCGGGCGCCGGGGCCCTGGGGTCGCCGGCGCCCGCGCCGGCGTGGTCGGATCGCGCCGAGGATCCCCGCGAGGCCCAGCGTCACGAGCACGGCCCCGGGTGAACCGCTCGCGGTCTCACAGCCGCAACCGTGGCCGATGGCGTCGGGGTTGGCTTCGTGCGCCGCCTTCGCGCCACCCGCCCCCGTCGCGCTGCCACCGCTTCCCGCCACCGCGCCAACGTCGCCCCCCGCGCCGGTGGTCGGCAGCATCCCGGCGTCGTTCGCGCCCGGCGTGCCCGCGGCTCCCGTCTGTGGCAAGGGTTGGCCGCCGCCGGCACCCGCGGTTCCGAGTCCCCCGCGGCCGCCCTGCCCCATCATGCCGGCGGCACCCGTCGCGCCCGCGGCGCCGCCAGTGCCCGCGGGGCCGCCCGCGCCCATCCCCGCCGCGCCGCCCGCGCCCGTGGCGACGCCAGCGGTGCACGACTCCGGTCCGGGACCCGGCGCCGTGAACGGCGTGGCGTCGATACAAGTGGGCGCCGCCGTGCCGCCCGGCATGTCGACCACGATCGTCGCCTGCGTGCCGCTCACCGCCTGGACCGTGATCTTGAGCCCGCCCGCCGGATCAGAGAAGCTCTTGCCGGCGCCGAGCGCGGCGTCCGCGAAGCCCGAGCGGCCGGTCGTCGCCGGCGTCATGTCGAGCAAGAACGTGTGCAGCCCGCGCTGCCCGCGCGTGCGCGCGTCCCCGCCGACGTGCACGAGGACCTCCGGCGCGAGCACCGACCGGTTGCCGAGCATGCCGTCGAAGTCCTGCGGCGTGCGCAGCTCGACGTAATAGTTCGAGAAGGTCTCGATGGTCGGGCCTCCGCCACCGGCCGCCGGGCGATTGAACATGCGCACCTTGGGCGAGACGATCTGGAGGTACTGGACGCCGTCACACGCCTGCTCGAGCGGCAACAGCGTGAACGTCCCGCTCGACTGAACGGTCACGCCGTTGCAGCCGCCGAACCAACCCTGATAGTTCTTCTGCCAGGCGTTCATGTGGCGGCAGCCGCTGCCCATCGGGTCGAAGGGATCACCGTACTCGCTGCCCACGCAGGAGTTGGGATCATCGGCGTAGGACGCCCCGGGACACGCGAGCGAAGACGAGTGCTGCATGCCGAAGTTATGGCCGGGCTCCTGTACGAGCACCACGCAGCTCGTCGAGGCGTTGTACCAGGTGTCGCGCGAGGGTTTGTCGGGCGTGCCGACGGACGCCAGGCCCGTCCAAGCGCAGGCCGTCTGCCGGCTGCCGAAGTACCAGAGGTAGTGCTGGAACGTCCCGGGGATCATGCCGCGCAGATCGGTCGCGAGCTGGCTCGTGCTGCACCCGTTCGCGAGCGTATAGCGAATGGGTCCGAACACCTGCGCCGTGACGTCCTGCGTGCCGTACGAATCGGCGCGGTAGTAGTTGCGGATCGAATCGGGGTCCGTGATGAGGCGGCCCATGGCCGCGTCGGCCGTCGTGTTGATGCCCATGCCCATGTCGACGAGCACGAACGCGAAGGAGCGCGCCGGGTACGGCGCCGCCGTGCGCAGCGCCGACGTCACGTCCTCGATCTCAGACGTGATGGCTTCGGCGCGCGTCACGCGCAAGCCTTCGGGCGTCTCGTTGCCCCAAACGTGGATGGCCGTGCCGGTCTCGAAGGCCGGCGCCGTATCGAAGATCAGCGTGCGCTCGTCGCCGCTTCCGTCCCGGAGCGCGTAACGCGTCTCCGTCCGTCCCTCGAAGTCGTCCGAGACGTAGATCTGGAGCTCTCCGTGCAGCGATCCGTCCGCGCCGACGGCTCCCGCGGGATCGCCGGCGCCGAGGGAGCCACAACCGCCTCCACCCAGTGGCGAAAGCAGCGCAATCAAAAGGACAACCGGAACCCGAGGGGCCCGGACATGGGAGACCGCGCGGCACATGGGGGCACCTCCACCTACGGACCTATTGGTGTTCTAGATGCGCCCCTTTCATCAAACGGGTCAACCAGATCCGAACAATTTGCCGTCTCGCGTTGGGTACATTACTCGGCGAACGCAAAGGCACGCACCCGGGCCGCGCCCCTCAGGCGCAAAGCGCGTCGCAGATGTCGTCGACGCCCCCAGGCCCCACGCACGCGTCCGCCTCTTGCAAGCACGAGCCGCCCGCCAGGCACTGCTCGCCGCACAAACAATTGACATAGTTGTCATTGTAATTGGTGCACGTCCTCGCCGAGCAGGCGCGCAGCGTCTCGAACGCCGCCTGCGCCGCGGGCGACCCCTTGGCGGCGCAGGCTTGCACGCAGGCGTCGTCCGCGCAGGGAGCCCCGAAGACGCACATGCGAATCTGCTGACAGGTCGTCCCGGCGGGCGTGCCGGCCTCGCCGGCGGCATCGGGCGGGCCCGCGCCGCCCGTCTTCGAGCAGGAGGCGAGCGCGAGGAAGCCTGCGAGGACCACGATCACGTTGTGCATCTATTTTCCCCGACTCCAGTGGCTCGTGCCCGAGCGCGCGTTCTTGATGACCTCGACGAGCTCGGCGCGGTGCTGGGGGTCCGCGACGAAGTCGAGGTCCGACGCGTTGACGATGAGCAGCGGTCCCTCACCGTATCCGAAGAAGAACTCCGCGTAGGCGCGCGCGACCTCCTCGACGTACTCGGCGCGAATGGGCTTCTCCTCGGGACGTCCGCGTTTGCGAATGCGCTCGAGCAGCACGTCCGTGCGCGCCTGCAAGTAGACGACGAGATCGGGCGTCACCGTGCGCGGCTTGAGCATCTGGTAGATGCGATCGTAGAGCGCCATCTCGTCGTCCGAAAGGTTCAGCGAGGCGAACAGCCGGTCCTTCGCGAAAAGGTAGTCGGACACGACGCCTCCGCGCGAGAAGAGATCGCCCTGCGCGAGCTCGCCCTGGTGCGCGTAACGCTGCAGGAGAAAGAAGAGCTGGGCGGACATCGCGTGCCGCTTGCGATCCTTGTAGAACGCGCCGAGGAAGGGGTTCTCCTCGGGGCTTTCGCGGATCACGCGCGCGTGAAGCTCGGCGCCCAGGATCTCGGCGAGGCTCGACTTGCCCGCGCCGATGGGCCCCTCGACGGCGATGTATCGCGCCCTCAGCACGCGATCTCCCTATACCCCGCCCGCGTCGGCGTTGGCTAGGGGTCGCGACAGCAGGTCGCGAGGCGGGCGATGGCAGGGTGTTGGAGGCCCGACGTCCCCGACGGGGACTAGGGGGGCCACGAGGAGTTCGAGGCGGACGCGCGTCGCGCGGGCGCGGCGGGGGCGCGGGACGCGCAGACCTGCGCGCAGGGCGGCCTCCGCGCAGCGCGCGAACGAGGCGTCGATCGACGGCGGCGCCTTGACGGCGGCCTCGGTGACGACGCCGTCCGCGTCGATGGCGAGCTCGAGCGCGAGGCGAAAGCCCTCGCGCGGCGCGAGCGCGCCCGCGCCGACGCCGGCAGCGAGGCAGGCGTCGAGGAGATCGGAACGCGCGCGCCAGGCGGCGTCGACGAGCGGCGCGGGGACGGGGCCGGCGGCGCGCACCGTGCCCGCGGCGACGACCCGCAGGGCCGGCGGCGCGGCGCGAGAGGCGCGCGGCGCCCCGGGCGCGCGCGCGAGCGCGAGGAGCCCGTCGAGATGCGCGCGGGCGCGTCCGGCCCACGCGCTGCGCGGCGCGCGCCGCAAGAACTCCTGGAAGGCCGCCGCGCCCTCGTCGGCGTCGCCGGCCACCTCCGCCGCCAGGCCCAGGTAATAATAGACATCGCCCTCGGGCACGAAGAAGACGTCGGCGTCGGGTTGCTCGGCGGCCGTGAGCGTCGCGTGCCGCGGGTCGAGGGCGAGCGCGCGCGCCATCATCTCGCGCGCCGCCTCGGGCTCGCCCGCGCGGTCGAGCAGCACGGCGAGCCCGTACGTCGCGAGCGTGAGCGCGTGCGACGTCTCGATGCGACCGGCGGTGGACACGGGCGTCTCGAGACGGATGGCCTCGCGGTAGCGCTCCTCGGCTTCGGTGAGCCGGCCCGCGGCCATGAGCAGCTCGGCTGTGTTGGCGTACGCCGCGGCGTCGACGTCGCCGAGCCCGATGAGGCGCTCGTACGCCACGAGCGCCTCCAACATGTGACCTTGGCGCGAGCGCTCGACGCCGAGGTGAAACCAGCAGCTCGCCTCGCCCCCGGGTCGCGGCGCGCGCGGGCACGCGCGCTCGAGGGCCGCGAGCGTCGCCCCGGGGCGCGCCTGCCGCGCGCTCACCTCGGCGAGCACGATGAGCGCGTCGAAGTCGTCTGGGGCGGCCGCGAGCGCCTCGCGAACGAGCGCCTCGGCCCGGGCCAGCTTCTCGGGCGACCGCGGCTGGGACGCCAGCGTCGCCTGGGCCTCGACGACCAGCCGCTCGGGCCGCTCGCGCGCCGGCCCGGCCACGCGCTCCCAGAACGGCACGACCGCTGCCGCAGCGCGGCGCGGCACCGTGGCAAACGCCGCGACGACCAGCGCAACCGATGCCCCCGTGCCCGGCCGCCGCATCAGGGCCAGTATAGCGTGCGGGATTTGCGGTTTTCGCGTATTGTCTGCGACGTGAACACGGACGGTCCGAGCCGTAACACGTCGGTTTCTGGCGTCTCGGGCGTCATCGCCCTGGGACCGGAAGACGGCGGCTCCGTCGGTCCGATCTTGACGAGCGCGACGGCGACGATGTTGCGCAACGATGGTGGCGCAACACCCCGCGACGCCGACGAGCAGCGACTCATCGAGCGCTGTCTCGCGGGCGAGCCCGAGGCCTTCCGCCCCCTCGTCAATCGCTACCAGCGCGTCACCTTCTCGGTGGCGCTGCGCATGCTCGGCAGCCGCGCCGACGCTGAGGACGTGACCCAGCAGGCCTTCGTCGACGCGTTCAACGCGCTCCACGGCTTTCGCGGCGAGGGCCGCGCGCACGCGTTCTCGACCTGGCTGCTGCGCATCGCCGTCAACCGCTCGAAGGACGTCCTCAAGTCGAAGAAGCGCGCCGAGGAGCCGCTCGAGGACGAGGTGCCCGGCATGGCGGCGGCGTTCGCCTACGATCCGTCGAACCCCGAGGCGAACGCGTCGAGCGGCGAGCGCCGCCAGCGCCTCGAGACCGCGCTGCTGCAGGTCGCGACGAAGTACCGCGAGGTGCTCATCCTCAAGGACGTCGAGGAGCTGTCCTACGAGGAGATCCGCGACATCCTCCAGCTCCCGCTCACGACGCTCAAGATCCGGGTCGTGCGCGCGCGCGCGATGTTGCGCGACATTATCGAGCGCGAGGGAGTCACTTCGTGACTCTTCGCTATGGAACGCGAAGGCGGCACTTCGTGAGCCACGCTTCATGAGCCACGCGTCGCCCGCGATCATCGAGGTCGCCGAGGAGCCCGTGTATGGCCTGGCTCACCTGCGCGAGGTCAACCCGCCCGCGGCGCTCGTGGCGCGCGTCATGACCCGCGTCTCCGATCCCACGACGCCGACTCTCCTTCAGTGGCTGACGCGTCCCATGAAGCTCGAGCTGCGCGTCTCCCCTCTCGCCATGCTGGCCATGGGCATGCTGCTCGCGGTGGGGCTCGCGTTCTTCGTGGCCCGGTAGGCCCGCCCTCCCGCCTACAGATCCAAATCCGCCTGGGCGGCGCGCTCCATGATGAACTTGAACCGCGCCTCGACGTCCTTGCCCATGAGCTCGGTGAGGACCCGGTCGGTCTCCTCGACGTTCTCGACGGTGACGCGCAGGAGCCGGCGCGTCGCCGGGTCGAGCGTCGTGCGCGCGAGCTCCTCGGGCTGCATCTCGCCGAGGCCCTTGAAGCGCATGACCTCGGGCTTGGCGTTCTTGGGCAGCGTCGCGACGATGCGCTCTCGGTCCGCCTCGTCGAGCGCCCAGTGCGTCTCCTTGCCGTAGTCGATGCGGAAGAGCGGCGGCTGCGCGAGGTAGACGTAGCCCTCTTTGATGAGCTGCGTGAGGTGACGGTAGAAGAACGTCAGCAGCAGCGTCGCGATGTGGTGGCCGTCGGAGTCGGCGTCCATGAGCAGGATGATCTTGTGGTAGCGCAGGCGCTCGATCTTGAAGTCGGCGCCCACACCGCAGCCGAGCGCCGAGACGACGTCCTGCAGCTCCTTGTTGACCATCACCTTCTGCAGCGAGGCCTGCTCGGTGTTCAAGACCTTACCCCGCAGCGGAAGAATGGCCTGCGTCTTGCGCTCGCGGCCCTGCTTGGCGGAGCCGCCGGCCGAGTCGCCCTCGACGATGAAGAGCTCGCTCCGCGCGGGATCCGTCGACGAGCAGTCGGCGAGCTTGCCCGGGAGATTGAGGCGGTGCGAGACCGCCGTCTTGCGCGAGACGGCGTTCGCGGCCGCGCGCGAGGCCTCGCGCGCCTTGGCGGCGAGCGCGACACGCTCGCCGATCTGCGCGCCCGCCGTCTTGTTCTCGAGCAGGAAGCGCTCGAGCGCGGGGCGCACGGCGCCGTCGACCTGCGCCTGCGCCTCGGGACTGCCGAGGCGTTCCTTCGTCTGCCCCTGGAACTGGGGCTCCTGCATGTAGATCGACAGGATGCCCACGATCCCTTCGCGGATGTCCTCGGCCGTGAGGGTCACGCCCTTGGGCTCGAGGTTCGAGGCCTCCATGAAAGACCGCATGGCCTTGACGATGGCGCTGCGGAAGCCTTGCTCGTGCGTCCCGCCCTGCGTCGTCGGGATGGCGTTGACGTAGGAGCGGATCGTCTCCTCGTGCGACTCGGTCCATTGCAGCGCCGCCTCGATGCGGAAGCCGCCTTGGCCGGGACCGCCGTCTACCGCGCGCTCGAAGTAGAAGACCTGCGGCGCCGTGGGGGGCTTTGATCGATCAACGACGATCTTTGTGAGGAAGTCGGCGATGCCGCCCGGGTGCGCGAGGACTTCCTCCGTGCCCGCCGCCTCGTCCTTGAAGATGATCTTGAGGCCCTTGTGCAGGAAGGCCTTGGCGTCGAGGCGAAAGCGGATCGTGTCGGTCGAGAGCTCCTGCTGCTTGCCGAAGATCTGCGGATCGGGCCGGAAGAAGATCGAGGTGCCCGTGCCGCGCGCCGGCCCGAGCTTCTTGACCTTCGTGACGGCCTTGCCGCGCTCGTAGCGCTGCTCCCAGGTCGCGCCGTCGCGCTTGATGGTCGCGACAAGCTCCTCCGAGAGCGCGTTGACGACCGACGAGCCGACGCCGTGGAGGCCGCCCGAGAACTGGTACTGGCCGGCGTTGAACTTGCCGCCCGCGTGCAGCGTCGTGAGCACGAGCTCGAGCGCCGACTTCTTGAACTCCTTCTTGACGTCGACGGGGATGCCGCGGCCGTCGTCGGTCACGGTGGCCGATTTGTGGTCCTTGTGGAGCACGACCTCGATGCGCGAGCCGAAGCCGTTGATGACCTCGTCGACCGAGTTGTCGACGATCTCCCACAGGAGGTGGTGGTAGCCCTTGGTGTCCGTGCCGCCGATGTACATACCGGGCCGCTTGCGGACCGGCTCGAGCCCTTCGAGGACGGTGATGTCGTCTGAGGTGTAGGACATGGAGGTCATGGGCGGCTCGGCTTATTAATTGAGGAGCGTGGGCAGCGCGGGCGGCGCGGGGGGAATCACGCGCACGACCTTGGCCTTGCGCATGAGCCCGTGGCCCTTGCCGCCGCGCGCGGTCACGGAGAGGCGCTCGGGACCGATCGAGATCTCCTTGCCGCCGTCGGTCTCAACGACGAGCATGACGCGGTCCTTGCGCGTTCCCACGCCGAAGCCGACCACGGGGTGGGTCTCGTCGGTCTTGATGACCGTGACGCCGCGGCCGGGGTTGACGAGTTCGGGGACCTCGCTCACGCGGCACAGGATGGCGTGCGCGTCGGACGTCACGGCGCATACGAGGACCTCGTTCGCCTGTGACGTGACGAGCGCGATGCCGACGACCTCGTCGCCCTCGGCGGGCTTTGCGAAGCGGCGGCCCGCACGCGTCGAGAGCTCGCGGTGCGTCTCGGGATCGAAGCGCAGCCCGTAGCCGCGCTTGGTGACGGCGAGGATCCGCGAGCCCTTCGGCGTGTCGGCACTCGACATGAGCAACGCGCCCACGACGCGCTCGCCGTCGCGGAAGTTGAAGAGCTTCTGCACGGGCTCGCCGTAGCCCGTCGAGGCGGGCACGTCGTTGATGCGGATGACGTAGGCGCTGCCGAGGTTCGAGAAGATCGCGATGGGCTCCTTCGTGGAGCCGCGCAGCGCCGCGAGCACGGCGTCGCCCTCGCGCAGGCGCGTCGCCGCGAGATCCTTGACCTCGCGCGCGCGCTTGAGCCAGCCGTCGCGCGAGAGGATCACGGTGGCGTCCTCCTCGACGATGTAGGCCTCCGGGTCGAACTCGACGTCGTCGCCGCCGCTGCTCCCGGCGCCGCCCAGCTTCGTGCGCCGCCTGTCCGGGAAGGCCTCGGCTACGGCCGCGATCTCGCCGCGGATGACGCGCCAGAGCTTCTTCTTGTCGCCCAGGATGGCCTTGATCTCCTTTGCCGCCGCGCGCTTCTCCTTGAGCTCCTCGATGATGGCCTGGATCTCGAGGCGCGCGAGCTTGTAGAGCTTGAGCTCGAGGATGGCGTCGGTCTGGGCCTCCGACAGCTCGAAGCGCTTGATGAGCTTCTCGCCCGCGTCGGCCTTGCCGTCGGACTTGCGGATGATGCGGATGGCCTCGTCGAGGAAGTCGAAGACGAGCGCGAAGCCCTCGAGGATGTGGATGCGGCGCTCGAGCTCGGCGAGCTCGAACTCGAAGCGGCGGCGCACGACCTGCTCGCGAAAATCGAGGAACTCGCGCAGCACGGCGCGGAGATCCAGGCGCATGGGGCCCGCGATCTCCTTGTTCTCCGTGGGCACAAGGCACGTCATGTTGACGAAGAAGCTCTGCTCGAGCGGCGTGTGCTTGAACAGGTATGACATCACGAGGGCCGGATCGGCGCCCGGCTTGAGCTCGAGCACGATGCGCACGTCGTCCGTCGACTCGTCGCGCACGTCGACGAGCAGCGGCAGCTTCTTGGCGATGATGACCTCGGCGATGCGCTCGACGACCGTGGCCTTGGACAGCGCGTAGGGGATCGAGGTCACGACGATCGTCTCGGCGCCGCGCCCTCCCTTCTCCGTCTTCCACTCGCCTCGCACGCGCACGCCGCCCTGCCCCGTCTCGTAGATCTCGCGCAGCTCCTTCTTCGAGTTCGTGACGAGGCCGCCCGTGGGGAAGTCGGGGCCCTTGATGTACTTGAGCAGGTCCTTCGTCTCGAGGCTCTTGTCGTCGATGAGCGCGACGGCCGCCGCGCAGACCTCGGCGAGGTTGTGCGGCGGGATGTTGGTCGCCATGCCGACGGCGATGCCAGTGCAGCCGTTGATGAGCAGCTGCGGCACCTTGGCCGGCAGCACGATCGGTTCCTCGGTCGTGCCGTCATAGTTCGGGCGAAAGTCGACCGTGCCCTGCTTGATCTCCGACAGCAGCTCCATGGCGAGCGGCGCGAGGCGGGCCTCGGTGTAGCGGTAGGCGGCCGCGCCGTCGCCGTCGAGCGAGCCGAAGTTGCCATGGCCCTCGACGAGCAGGCCGCGCATCGAGAACGGCTGCGCCATGCGCACCATGGCGTCGTAGCAAGAGGTGTCGCCGTGCGGGTGGAACTTGCCGAGCACCTCGCCGACGATCGTCGCCGACTTGCGGAAGCGGCCGTCGGGGTAGAGGTGCAGGTTGGCGTACATCGCGTAGAGGATGCGCCGCTGCACGGGCTTGAGGCCGTCGCGCACGTCGGGCAGCGCGCGCGAGGTGATGACGCTCACCGCGTAGTTTAGGTAGCGCCGCTGCGCCTCGCTCGCGAGCGAGGCGTCTATGGGCCCGGGCGGAGGCGCGTCGTCCCCGCCGCCCGCGCCGCCACGGCGTTTCCCGCCGCGGCCGCCGCCGGCGCCGTCCGTCGCGGACTTCTTCGTGGACGCCTTCGCACCGGACGCGAGGAGATCGAGCTGGCGAGTGGCCATGGGGACTTCCCCCGCAAGCTAAAGGACGGGGATCGGAATTGCAAGAATAGGCAGAGATCGGCGTCTAGAGACAGCCCGACGCGTCGACGGTGACCGCCGTGCCCGCCGAGATGACGACGCCGACGTCGACGAAGCCGCTGCAGGTGGGCGCGCGCAGCAGCGGGGCCATCGAGGTCGAGCAGTCGACCGGCCCCGCGAAGACGTTGCCCGCCGCGTGGAGCGTGAGCGCGCCCCTGTTCGGCGCCATCGACACGCAGACGCCCGTGACGTCGGGGTTCGAGCCGAGCAGGGCCTGCAGCGTGTTCCGGCCGGGATCGGCCGCCGTGCCGAAGTCGAGCTGCGAGAGATCGTTTCCGGCGGCCGTGCCGTCATAGGACGTGACGTAGACGCCGTTGCCGCCGTTGGCGAGAAACACGCCGTTGCGCACCTTCACCTTCGAGCCGCCGTAGACGCGCAGGCCCGACGACGGGTTGGCCCAGGCGACGAGGCCGTCGAGCGTGCTCTGCGCGGCCGCGCCGGGCGCTTCGAAGATGCGCACGCCCGCCGAGAAGTTGCCGCTCACGACGACGGTGCCCTGGCCATTGGGCGCGGGCAACGTCACGGGCACGCCAGTCACCGACAAGACGCCGGCGCCCGTGACGTAGATGCCGTGCTGCGTGTTGTTGAGGAACGACGTGGGCGCCTGGCCGGCCGCGACGGCTATGCGCACGGCGCCGCCGCCGATGTTGAGGCCGTCGCGCCGCTTCGCGCTCGTGCCGGCGTTCGTCACGGTGACGCCCTGGCCGATGCTGAGCACGCCGTTCGAGACGGCGATGCCGTTGCCGCCCGTGTTCTCCACCGTGACGTAAGAAAGCGCGGCCGCCTTGCCCGCGCCCGGTGCGACGCCGATGGCGATCCCCGAGGTGTTCGACGCGCCATCGATCGTGAGGGGCGCCGCCGGGTCCGGCGTGATCGCCGCCTGGTCGCCCGCGAGCTGGAAGCCCGCGATGTTCGACAAGGACGCGTCGCCGCTCGCCGGCAGGAACAGCGAGATCGGGCCCGCGCGCGTCGTGATCGTGACGTTCGCCGGCACGAGCAGCGGCAGCGTCTCGCTGGCGGCGAGCGCGACGGTCTGGCCCGTCGCGCCCACGACGATGATCTGCGTCCCCGGGACGGCGAAGCCGCCCGCGACTTCCAGCGCGCGCGTGACGGTCTTGAAGCTGCACGCCGCGTTCGCGACCGCGCCGATGACGCCGCTGCCCGTGGCCTTCGCGTCGTTCCCGTTGATGGGGTCGACGAGGTACTTGTTCCCCGTGGCCGCCGAGCAGCCCGTGCACCTGTTGTTGACGCAGGCGTAGCCGGCGCCGAACGAGGGGTTGCCCGAGCAGTCCGCGTCGGAGCAGCAGTTGCCGGGCACGCACAGGCTGTCGCAGCAGAAGTCGCCGCCGTTCGACGGGCAGGCGCCGCTGACGTTGCAGGCCGCCGACACGCACTGGCCCGAGGTCGGCTGGGCGGCCGCCGTGTTGCAGATCGTGCTCGACCCGTACATCGGGTCCTCCTGGCACTGCTGGTCGGAGCTGCACGCCCCGCAGCGGTTGGCCGCGACGGCGCCGCACACGAGGCCGGCCGACGGACCCTGGCAGTCACCGCTCGTGCCGTGGCAATCGCCCTGCTGGCAGATGCCCTGGAAGCAGATGTGGCCCGCGCCGTACGTCGCGTCCGCCAGGCACTGGGCGTCGCGCGTGCAGCCGCCGCACGTGTTGGCGGTCGAGGAGCCGCAAAGCTGGCCCGTGGGGCAATCGCCCGTGTCGCGGCAGTCGCCGGCCGTGCAGGCGCCCTGCAAGCAGAAGGTCGAGGTGCCGTAGGACGCGTCGCCCTGGCACCCGCTGTCGTTCTGGCAATCGACGCAGGCGTGCGTGGGTGTGTCGCAGAGCCTGCCGCCGGTGCACGCCGCGGACGTGCGGCACTGCCCGACGATGCAGACGTTAGCCTCGCACAGATGGCCCGCGCCGTAGGCGGTCACGCACGCAGCGTCGCTGCCGCAAGCCTCGCACGTGAAGGTCGAGGGGTTGCAGATCTGGCCGCCGCCGCACTCCGCGGTCGTGTGGCACGTCCCCGAGATGCAGGCGCCGCCGACGCACAGGTGATTCATGCCGTAGGCCGCGACGCACTCCGCGTCGTTGCCGCACGTGCCGCAGAGGTGCGTCGTCGTGTCGCACAGCCCGCCCGCGCACTCGGGCGACGAGCGGCACTGCCCGGGCACGCACGCGCCGCTGATGCACAGGTGCTCCGGCCCATCGCCCAGGACGCAAGCGGCGTCGCTCGCGCAGGTCGTGCACGTGAACGTGTTGGCGTCGCACAGCTGGCCGGCGGCGCAATCGCTCGCCGCGCGGCAGGTGCCGGGGATGCAATTGCCACCCACGCATAAGTGATCGGCGCCGTAGTCGGCGACGCACGAGGCGTCGCTCGCGCACGCCACGCACGTGAAGGCCGGGGTGTTGCAGATGCGGCCACCGCCGCAGTCGGCCGTCGAGCGGCAGTCGCCCGCGATGCACCCGCCGCCCACGCACAGGTGATTGGCGCCGTAGCCCGAGACGCATTCGTTGTCGTTCAAGCAGCTGATGCACGTGAAGCTCGGGCCGCAGAGCTGCCCGGGCGCGCAATCGCTGGCGCTGCGGCACTCGCCGGGCGCGCAGCCGCCCGCGATGCAAAGGTGCGACACGCCGTACTGATCCCTGCACATCGGATCGCCCGTGCATCCCGTGCACGCGTTCGAGATGCAGACGCGGCCGCCGCTGCAGTTCGCGGCCGTGCGGCAGTCGCCCGTGATGCAAGACCCGCCCACGCAAAGGTGGCCGGGCCCGTAGCCCGACTGGCACACGTTGTCGCTCGCGCACGGCGCGCAGAAGTTGGTGTTGGCGTCGCAAATCTCGCCCGCGGGGCAGTCGAGCGCCATGCGGCACTGGCCCGGCACGCAGGCCCCGCCGAGACAGAGGTGATTGCCGCCGTAGTCCGGACCACAACTCGCGTCGTCCGCGCACGGCTGGCACGCGTGATCGGAGCCGCACACCTGCCCCGGCGTGCAGTCGGCCGCCGAGTGGCAATTCCCGGAGACGCAGGCGCCGTTCACGCACACCTGGTCGCTGCCGAAGGCGCCGCGGCAGGCGGCGTCGTCGGCGCAGGCGCCGCAGGTGTTCGTCGCGACGTCGCAGAGCTCGCCGCCCGTGCAGTCGGCCGTCGTGCGGCAGTCGCCGGAAACGCAGGAGCCGCCGATGCACAGGAACTGCGAGCCGTAGACGTCTTTGCAGCGCGCGTCCTCGGTGCAGGGCACGCAGACGTTGTCGCCAGTGCAGAACCCGCGGCCGCCGCCAGGCAGAAGACAATCGGTGCCGTCGCAGTTGTTGCCGCTCGGCTCGCCCGCCGCGCCTCCCGCTCCGCTCGCGCCGCCGCCGCCCCCGCCGTCCGCGACGCCACCGCCCGTGCCTCCTCCGCCCGCGCCGCCCGCGTCCGGGCCGCCGCCCGCGTCGATTCCTGCCGCTCCGCCCATGCCTGCCGTGCCACCGGCGCCCCCGCCACCCGCGCCCCCACCGCCCGCGCCGGCTATGCCGCCGTCGCCACCCGCTCCCGCGACACCGCCATCGCCCGCCGCCCCCGCCACGCCCCCATCGCCCGCCTGACCCGCTGCGCCCGCAACTCCGCCGGCGCCACTCAAGCCCCCGTCGTCACCCGCGACGCCGAGGCCGGCGTTTCCGCCCGCGCCGGCGCTGCCCACCTGGCCCGCTTGTCCGCTTTGCCCGTCCGTCCCCGGCCGCTGGGCGGGAAGGTTATCGCCACATCCAGCCACCGCGAACACCAAGCCCGCGAGCAGCGCGCCGCCCGGCACGCCGCCCAAGCCACGGACGCTCCTCGTCATTTTCTGTCTCCCAGCGAGCCCAGATTCTCGAAGTCGTCAGCTTGAAAGCGGAACTTGACCCTCCGCGGCGTTATGAACGCCACTCCAAGCCACCGGGAGGTGCGGCTTCGCCGGCCGGCTCGCCTTGCGCAGTGATCTGCGGGAGGGAGGGGGCCCGTGGGGAGGGCGCGGCCCTCCCGACGCTCAGCTCTGGAGCTTCTTGCGCCGCCAGCCGCGAGGCGGACGCTTCTCGGCCTCGTTCGAGCCCGGCGCGGAGTAGTCGATCCAGCGGAAGCTCGGAGGCGGCCGGACGTCGATGTGGACGAAGCCGCTGCGCGGATAGATGCCGATGCCCATGCCGCCGCCGTCGAGGGTCTCGGCGAACTCGCGAACCTTCTTGGGCGACACGCCCGCGATGCGGATATCGCTCGCCGTGCCCTTGAAGTGATTGCTGGTCTGCTTGCGCTGATTGCGATAGCCCGACACGATCTCGAGCGGCTTGCCGCCGAAGTGATCGTAGATGTGCGACAGCAGCATGAGGAGCTGCGGGTCCATCGGCTTTTCGGTCTCGGTGCGGCGGCAGCGCAGCACGTGGCTGGCCTGCTCCAGCGAGTCGATGTTGTAAGAGCCGTCGGCGTTGTAGATGTTGACCTCGACCTCGTCCTTGACGCCCGGGAAGACGAGGTGGAGGTTGCCTGACGGACGCGGCAGCGGATCCTGGCGCAGCGTCTCTTCCGGTACGACGCGGCCCGAGACGTGCGCGTGCCGGCGCGACCGCCTGCGGTGCTTGCGCGCCCGCGTGTCGTTGCCTGTGGGTGCGGCGGCGGCGCCGTCCTCCGTGTCGGTCGCGGACGTACCCGTCTCGACAGTCTCAGATTGCTCAGCGCTTGCGATACGCGGCCCTGCGGTCAGTAGCGTCGCGAAGGCCACTCCGAAAAAAACCAACCGGAGCATGAGAGTGAAGGTTCCCCTCTCTGGCGTGTCGGGTCAACCCCAAATCGCCCGCGGAGACGCGCCGTTCCAGCGTGGCGCGCCGTCGAATATTCGGATATCCGACCCGCGTACTCGGATATCCGCCCCGCGGGGCGTGACGCGCTCAGTCTCGCCGCGGCGCGGGCACGTGGCTGGGCAGGTGCATGAGGTCGATCGCCAACCGACCCGCGACGTCGAAGATGCGATCGTCGCGATAGAACTCCCCATAGACGATGCGTCTGATGCCGGCGTTCGCGATCTGCTTGAAGCAATTCCAGCAAGGGCTAGCGGTGACGTAAATCATGCCGCCGTCGATGAGCACGCCGTTCTTCGCGGCCTGAATGATGGCGTTCGCCTCGGCGTGGATCGTCGCGACGCAGTGGTCGTTCTCCATCATGTGCCCGCCCGCGTCCGTGCAGTGGGGCATGCCGCGGATCGAGCCGTTGTAACCCGTCGAGAGGATCGTCCTGTCGCGCACGATGACGGCGCCGACGAACTTGCGCGGGCAGGTCGAGCGCGAGGCCACGACCTGGGCGATGTTCATGAAGTACTGATCCCAGGGAACGCGATCGTCGGCCATGAGCGGTCTTTTACCACCGCGCGGGACTTCCGAGGCTGCTTTGGTAGTATCCGCCCGGCCGTGGACTGGAAAAATACTCTCAACCTCCCCAAGACGGAGTTCGCGATGCGCGCGGACCTCGCGAAGCGCGAGCCGGCGTGGCTCGAGCGCTGGGCGAGCGAGCGCCAGTACGAGCGCGTGCTCGAGGCGCGCGCCGCGGCGGGCGCGCCGGACTTCGTGCTGCACGACGGCCCGCCCTATCCGACGGGCGGCATCCACTACGGCACCGTGCTCAACAAGGTGCTCAAGGACATCGTCGTGCGCTCGCAGCTCGCCATGGGCAAGCGCGCCGTGTTCCGCCCCGGCTGGGACTGCCACGGCCTGCCCATCGAGCAGCAGGTCGAGAAGGAGCTCGACAAGGACGCCAAGGCGCTCGACGCGCCGGCGTTCAGGCGGCACTGCGAGGCCCACGCGCTCAAGTTCGTCGACGTCATGCGCGGGGAGTTCAAGCGCCTCGGGTGCCTCGGCCGCTGGGACGATCCTTACCTGACGCTCGCGCGGGACTACGAGGCCACGATCGCGCGCCAGGTCGCGGCCTTCGCGCGGCGCGGGCTCATCTACCGCGACAAGAAGCCCGTCCACTGGTGCCTCGTGCACAAGACGGCGCTCGCCGAGGCCGAGGTCGAGTACGAGGACCACGCGTCGCCGTCGATCTACGTGGGGTTCCCGCTCGTCGAGGGCGTCGGGAAGGCCGTTCCGGCGCTCCAGGGCAAGAAGATCGCGCTCGTGATCTGGACGACGACGCCGTGGACGCTGCCGGCGAACCTGGCCGTCGTCGCGAACCCCGAGCTTCACTACGTGGCGATCCCGCGCGACGGCGAATACCTCATCGTCGCGGAGGGCCGCGCCGAAGCGTTCGTGGCCGCCACGGGAATCACCGCGCCGCCAGCGACATGGGTCCCCATCGAGGGTGCCGCCTTGCGCGCGCTCGAGGGCGCGCGCTACGAGGCGCCCTTCCCGATGAGCGATCCGCCGGCGGCGGCCTATCGCCTTTATTTCGCCCGGCACGCGACGCTGGAGGCCGGCACGGGCCTCGTACACACGGCGCCGGGACACGGCGCCGAGGACTACGTGGTCGGGCGCGAGCACAAGCTGCCCATCTACGCGCCCGTCGACGCCGCGGGGAAACTCGACGCCACCGTGGGACCGGCAGCGGCGAAATACGTCGGAGAGAATGTCTTCAAGGCGAACCCGCTCATCGTCGCCGAGCTTCACGAGCGCGGTCTGCTCCTGAACGGGGTCGGCGAGACGCTGCGCCACCAGTACCCGTGTTGCTGGCGGTGCAAGACCCCCATCATCTTTCGGGCGACCGAGCAGTGGTTCGCGCGCTTGGGCGAGGCCGAGGACCCGGCGTCGCTGCGCCACGACGCGCTCGTCGAGATCGGCAAGACGCGCTGGATCCCGGCCTGGGGCGAGAATCGCATCCGCGGCATGATCGAGGCGCGGCCCGACTGGTGCCTTTCGCGCCAGCGCGTCTGGGGCGTGCCCATCCCGGCCTTCCGTTGCGTCGAATGCAGGAAGGATTTGCTCGACCCGGAGGTTATCGAGCACGTGGCCGACATCTTCGCGCGCGAGGGCTCGAACGCGTGGTTCGCTTCCAGCGCCTCGGAGCTGCTGCCCGAGACGAAGCCACGCTGTTCGGGCTGCGGCGCCTCGACCTGGGAACAGCAGCACGACATCGTCGATGTGTGGTTCGAGTCGGGCGTGTCGTGGGCGGCCGTGGCCGAGGGGAAGCTCGTGCCGAAGGGCGAGAAGGTCGACCTCTACCTCGAGGGCTCGGATCAGCACCGCGGGTGGTTTCACTCGTCGCTGCTCACGAGCGCCGCCACGCGCGGGCAGGCGCCGTACAAGGCGGTGCTCACGCACGGCTGGGTGCTCGACGAGCGCGGCAAGGTGTACTCGAAGTCGGAGATCGCGAAGGCACGGGCCTCGGGCGCCAAGATCGATTACGTCGACCCCGTCGTCTGGATGCAGAAGAACGGGGCCGAGCTGCTGCGCCTGTGGACGGCCGCCTCGGACTACCAGGGCGACATCGTCTTCTCGCAGACGATCCTCAATCAGCTGGGCGAGTCGTACCGGAAGATCCGCAACACCTGCCGCTTCCTCCTGTCGAACCTCTACGACTTCGTGCCGGCGCGCGACGGCCTGCCTGACCCGGACCTACGCGAGCTCGACCTGCTCGTGCTCGGCGTCCTGCGCGAGCGCGACCATCAGATCTGGGAGGCCTACAAGCGCTTCTCCTTTTACGAGGTCGTGCGCCTGCTGAACGACTACGTCGTGACGGCTTCGGCAGAGTACCTCGACCCCACCAAGGACGCGCTCTACTGCGAGGCGCCGGCGGCGCGCGCGCGGCGCAGCGTGCAAACGGCCGTCTATGAGATGACGCGGACGATCGCGTGCTGGATGGCGCCCATCCTGTGCTTCACGGCGCAAGACGTCGCCGACGAGCTGTCGCGCGAGACGGGCGAGCCTTTCGACGTTCACGGCGCCATGCGGCTCTGCGACGAAGGAGAGAAGATGGGGAACCCGAACAAGCGCTGGACCGACGAGGTGCGCCCGCGACGCGAGGCGATCCTGCAGCCGCTCGAGAAGTTCCGCGCCGCGGGGCACAAGCCGCTCGAGGCGCGCGTACGCGTCAAGCCGGCGCGCGACGAGCGGCCGCACTGGCAGTGGAACCTCGCGCTGCTCACTGAGCTCGTGGGCGTGTCGCGTCTCGAGCTCGACGCCGCCGACGCCGCGGGCGCGACCGAGATCGCGATCGACGAGGCGCCCGGGCCCGAGTGCCCGCGGTGCTGGCGGCGCACGGGCGAGGAGGCCGGTCCGCCCGAGGCGCCCGAGCTGTGCGCCCGCTGCGCCGCCGTGATCGCGACGCTGCCCGCCGGGGGCCTCTCGTGAGCGCGCCCGCGAGCCGCAAGTACGTCCTCTTCGGCGCGTTCCTCGCGCTCAGCCTGGGCCTCGACCAGTGGACGAAGGCCCTCGCGCGCACGCACCTGCGCCCGCTCGGCCCGTTCAACCCGAAGGTCGTCATCGACGGCTTCTTCAACCTGCGCTACTCGGAGAACCCGGGCGTCGCCTTCGGGATGTTGCAGCAGATGCCGGGCGGCAAGTTCGTGCTCACGGCGCTCGCCGTCGCTGCCATCGTCCTCGTGATCGCGTACCTCCGCCGCACGGAAGCCGACGCCGCGCGGCTGCACGTGGCCCTCGGGCTCGTGGGCGGCGGCGCGCTCGGGAATGTCATCGACCGCATCAGCTACGGGCGCGTCACGGACTTCATCGTGTGGCACGTCAAGACGCACGAGTGGCCCACGTTCAACGTGGCCGACGCCGCCCTCTGCGTGGGCGTCGGGCTCATGATGCTCGACATGGTGCTGACGCGGCCGCCGACCTCGTCGGCCTCTTCGGCCTGAGGTCGGGCGCCGAGGACGCGATGCGACCCGTTCTCGTCACGCTCCACATCGGCCCGCGCGAGGTGGGCGTGCACACGTACGGGCTCCTCATCGCGCTCGGCCTCGCGCTCGGCATCACGCTCGGCGCGCGCGAGGCGCGCTGGCGCGGCCTCGATGTGGGCCGCGTCCTCGACTTCGCCTTCTGGGGGACGGTGGCCGGGCTCGTCGGCGCGCGCGTCGCGTACGGCCTCGTCAACCTCGACGAGTT
>DATKFB010000335.1:0-10384 GCA_035544435.1 Polyangia bacterium | reverse complement strand
ATCAAGATCCGCGGTCGGTTCCGGCGCGGTCCCGTCGTGGCCGCAGGAACCTCTGAGGAACGGTACGAGATCTATTCGGCGATCCTCGATCCGGGTCTGCATCGTCTCGCGCCGCGCGCAACGTCACATGCGCCGGATGGCGGGGTTCAATGGCGGTAGCGAGACATGAGCGGGCCTAGATCCCGGAGTGCCCTCCCTCAGATCGGCGCGGATCTTTTCGGCTCTAAGAAGGGAATCGGGGCATCGAACCGCGCGGGCTTTCGCGTGATTCATTTCTCGGTTCAGCCAGATCACGTCCATCTGATCGTCGAGGGAGACTCCGGCCGAGCCTTCACAAAGGGTATGCCTAACCACACGTTGCGCCCTCGCGGTCAACCGCGTCGCGCGGCGCCGTAGCCGCGTCTGGAGTCACCGCTATCACGCGCACGAGCTCGGGACCCCGAGCGAGGTGAGGCGGGGCCATACCCACGTCTTGCTGAATTTTCGCAAGCATCTCCGGGCCGCGCCGGGCATCGATCCGCGCAACACGGGCGTGTGGTTCGAACACTGGGCGCATGGCGCCGCATTATCGAGCTGGCCGCGGCTCGTCGCGACGCCGCGGACCTGGCTCGGCTCGGTCGGCTGGCGCCGCGCGGGTGGCAACCTCGACGTTCGCGCCGTACCCGGCGCTTCGGCGAAGCCCGGTCTCGCCGTCAGCGACCCGCGTCGGCGCCTTCGGCGCCCGCGTCGGGCGGGGGCGGGGTCCAATCGGCGAGGTCGATGAGGTGCGCGCGCAGCGCGGCCGGCGCCGGAGTTCCGCGCAGCTCGACGAGCGAGCGCACGTAGTGGGCGAGGGCCCAGAGGTCCGGCTCGGGCAGGACGTTCTTCCAGGTGGGCATGGCGGTACCGCCGATGCCGCTCGCGATCGTCCGGTAGATGTCGTCGACGGCTTCGCCCGCGCGCAGCGGGTTGAACGTGAAGTCAGTCGGGAGGATCTTCACGCCAAAGTCGCTGTCCTTGGCGACCGGGTCGTAGTAGCCGATGCGGAACACCCGCACGGACAAGGACGTCAGCACCTTCGTGTAAGCGTAGATCTCGGCCTTGGTGGCGTACGCCGGGTGACAGGCGACGGCGCACTGAGCGAGGCCGTGATAGACGCGCTTGCCCCGATCGATCCCCGCGGGCTCGCGGCCGATCCACGGATCGGGCGTCACGGCGATGGGGTCGCCGGGGGTCTCGCTCCGCCAGCGCGGCGCGAAGGTCTTGATGTACTGGATGAGGTCGTCGAGCTCCGCTACGGGCACGCCCCACGCCTGCATGGCCGTGCCGTGCAGGCCGCCGCGGATCGTGCGGACGAAGTCGGCGTCCGTGGGGAGCTGTCCCGCCGCTACGCCCGCGAACTTGTACACGCCGAGGCGGAGATCCCGCGCGGGCGGCTGCAGCCCGGGCGCCGCCGTGCCCTTGCCGTCGCCCTGATCGCCGTGACAGGGCCGACAGTAGCCCGCGTAGACGGTGCGCCCGTGCTCGAGGGACTGCACCGAAACGGGCCGGCCGCCGAGGACGAGGGGATCGCGATAGCGCGGGGGCTCGGCGTCGCGACGACAAGCGCCCGCGAGCGACAGCGCCACCACGACGATCGCGCCGCGACCTCTCATCGAAGACACACCCCGAAGAAGAAGAGCAGCCACACGGCGAGCACGAAGTCCCAGTAGAGCGCGGCGAGCGCGAGTCGGCGGTCGGTCCTCGCGACGCCCGGCGCTCCACGCGCGACGACGATGACGGCCAGCGCGAGCAGCCCCCCGAAGACGTGCAGCGCGTGCAGGCCCGAGATCGCGAAGAACACCGACCCGTAGATCCCCGAGGCGGGTCCGGCGCCGCCCAGCGCGAGCGCGCGCCACACGACGATCTGCGCCGCGAGGAAGGCCGCGCCGAGGCCCAGCGCGGCGCCCGCGCGCGTCCGCGCCCGCGCGCCGTCTCCGCGTCGCGCCGCCGCAAGGGCCGCTCGCAGCACGAGGCTCGCGGCCGCGAGCAGCAGCGTGTTGGCGCCGAGCGCGCCGCGCGGTAAGGGCGCCTGCCCCGCGGGCGGCCACGCGGGCGCCTGGGCGCGCATGACGGCGTAGGCGAAGAACAGCGCCGCGAAGAGCATCGCCGCCGCGCCGAGGAAGATCGCCATGCCGACGGTCGCCGTGGCCCGGCCGCGGCGCGCGGCCGCCTCGCGGCCGAGCGCCGTCGCCTCGCCGCTCACGTCGTCCCCTCGGGCGCGGCCGGCGCGCCGGCGATGTCGGCCGTCTCTGCGCCGTCGCCGGCCACCGGGCCCTCGGGCGCCGTTCTGGCCGGCCACGCGAGCTCCGCCGCCTCGGTCTGGCCGAGCCAATCACGCCCGAGCCGCGCCAGCACGAGGGGGTTGCCGAGCTCGTGCGGCCCGTGGTTGACCACGGGGATCTCCTCGAAGTTGTGGTGCGGCGGCGGCGAGGGGATCGACCACTCGAGCGTCCCGACTTGCCAAGGGTTCTCGGGCGCGCGCCGGCCGCACGCGAGGCTCCAGAAGAAGTTGCCGACGAAGATGAGCTGCGCCGCGCCCAGCACGAAGGCCGCGCGCGAGATGAGCTGATTGAGCGGCAGCAGCGGGCGCAGGAACTCGTACACCGATGGATCGTAGAGGCGCCGCTGCATGCCCGCGTAGCCGATGACGAGCTGTCCGCCGAAGACGACGTTGAGCGAGACGATCGTCAACCAAAAGTGCAGCTTGCCGAGCGGCTCGCTCATCATGCGGCCGAACATCTTGGGGAACCAGAAGGTCAGGCCCGCGAAGATCGCGAGCAGCACGGCGGCCGCCATGATGAGGTGGAAGTGCCCGACGACGAAGTACGTGTCGTGCAGGTACATGTCCGCGACGATGTCGGCGAGGAACAAGCCCGTGAGGCCGCCCACGCCGAAGGTGAACACGAGCCCCAGGCAGTAGAGCATGGGCGTGTCGAGGTGGATCGAGCCCCGCCACAACGTGCCCAGCCAGTTGAGGAAGAGCAGCACGGCTGGGACCGAGATGATCATCGTGAGCACCATGAAGCTCTCGCCGAGCAGCGGGCTCATGCCCGTCGTGAACATGTGGTGGCCGTACACGAGACTCGAAAGCGCCGTCACGGCCACGAAGGCGCCCACGGTGACGCGGTAGCCGTAGGCCGGCTTGCGCGCGAAGAACGCCAGCAGGTCGGACACGATGCCCCAGGCGGGCAGGATGAGGATGTAGACCTCGGGGTGTCCGAACAGCCAGAAGAGGTGCTGGTAGAGGATGGGATCGCCGCCGCCCTTGATCGTGCTGCCCGCGATGAAGAACTGCGTGCCGAACACGCGGTCGAAGAACAGCAGCACCATGCCCGCCGCGAGCACGGGCACGAAGAGCGCGTTCAGGATCGACGTCATGAGGAAGCCCCACACCGTGAGCGGCAGGCGCAGCCACGTCATGCCGGGCGCGCGCTCCCGGATGATCGTCGTGATGTAGTTGATGGCGCCCATGACGGACGACGCGCCGTTGAGGTAGATCGCGACTACCCACAGCGTCTGCCCGAGGCCGGGCGTGCCCACGGCGGTCGACAGCGTCGCGTAGGCGGTCCAGCCGGCCTGCGGCGCGCCGAGCGGCACGAAGAACGACGCTGTGAGTGTGCCCGTGGCCGCCGCCATGGTCCACACCGAGAGCATGTTCAGCGTCGGGAACGCCATGTCGCGCGCGCCGATCATGAGCGGGATGCAGAAGTTCCCGAACGCGCCGATCAGGATCGGCGTCACGGCGAAGAAGATCATGATCGTGCCGTGCATCGTGAAGAGCGACGTGTAGGCCGCCGGCGAGATGATCCCGCCCGACGCCCCGAAGAGCGCGCGACCGACGAGCGGCACGGGCGCCGCCGGGTGGGCCATCTGCCAGCGGATGAGCATCGCCATGAACCCGCCCACGGCGAGGAACGCCAGGCCGAGCGCCAGGAACTGCTTCGCGATGATCTTGTGATCGCGCGAGAAGAGGGCGGCCGGCGAGGGCCCCGAGGCTGGATTGTCGCTCGCGGTCTCCATGACCTAACCCTGTTCCCAGTCCCACGCACCGAGCGCGGTCTCCGGGGTGGCGTCGTAGCGCAGGCGCGCGTCCTGCACGGCGCGGTCGAGCCAGCGCTGCCAGTCGGCCTCCGGCGTCGCCATCATCTCGCCGCGCATCTTGTAGTGGCTCACGCCGCAGTGCTGCGCGCACCCGAGCTCGTAACGGCCGGCCTCCCGCGCCTGGAACCACAGGCGCGTCGTCTGGCCGGGGACGGCGTCGATCTTCGTGCGAAACGCCGGCAGGTAGAGTGAATGGATGACATCCTTCGAGTGAAGCTTGAGGTAAATCGGGCGCCCCGCGGGGACGTGCAGCTCGTTCAGCGTCACGACGTCGTCGCGCGTCCCGAAGCGGCCGTCGGGGCCCGCGAGGCGGAACGTCCAGGCCCACTGCTGCGCCGTGACCTCGACGCGCACGGCGGCCGGGTCGGCGTCGGGATAGCTCCAGAACCGCGTCTCGAGGTGACCGAGCGACCGTCCCGCGAGCACGGCGTCGATGCCGAGGAACATGGCGACGGCGACGCCCACCGTGAGGACGTGGTCGCGCCGCCGGTCGCCGTGCGTGTAGTGCGCGGCGCGCCCCGCGCGCCGGCGGTGGAAGAGCAAGGCGATGCCCATGACGACCACCACGATCGCGAAGCAGATCCCCGTCGTGAAGGTCAGGTAGGCGAAGGCGCCGTCGACGAGGTGCCCATCGAGCGAGGCGTCACGGGGTGGGCCGTACGGCACGAGCTTGCATTCCTACTCGGCGCGCCTGCCGAGGTCAATGTTGCTAAGATGTCCGCCGCATGGGCGGCCCCAAGGAAGAGATGCTCGACCGCCAGGTCGGACGCTACCGCATCGTGCGGCACCTGGCGTCGGGCGGCATGGCGGAGCTCTACATCGCGCGACAGGAGGCCATGGGCGGCTTCGCGAAGGAGATCGTCGTCAAGATCCTCCAGCCGCGCTACGCCGAGAACCCGCGCGTCGTGCAGATGTTCCTCGACGAGGCGCGGCTCGCCGCCAAGCTGAACCACCAGAGCATCGTGCACGTATACGACGTCGCCGAGGACGGCGGCATGAAGTACATCGCCATGGAGTACATCCGCGGCGAGACGCTCACCGAGATCGTCAAGCACGGCCTCGCCGCCGGGAAGTATCTGCCGCTCGAGCACGCCGTCCACGTCGCGCGGCAAGCGGCCGCCGGCTTGGCCTACGCTCACGCCTGGCGCGAGCCCGACGGACACCTCATGCGCATCGTCCATCGCGACGTCTCGCCCACGAACATCCTCGTGACGACGGAAGGGCAAACGAAGATCGTCGACTTCGGCATCGCGCGCGCCCAGGACGAGCTGCGAGAGGAGAGCGGCATCCGTCCCGGCAAGGCGTCGTACATGTCGCCCGAGCAGGTGCGCGGGGAGGGCGTCGACACCCGCTCGGACATCTTTTCCCTCGGCGTCATCCTCTACGAGCTCGCGCTCGGACAGCGCCTCTTCCGGGGCCCCGCCGAGGTGGTCATGAAGCGCATCGCCACGGAGAAGGTGGCCCCGCCCACCGCCGTGAGACGCGATTTCCCGCCCGCCCTCGAGCTCATCATCATGCGCGCGCTCGAGAAGCGCCCCGAGGATCGCTACCAGTCGGCCGAGGACATGCGCGTCGACCTCGAGGAGTTCTTGGCCGACGAGGGGCTGCGCACGGGCTCTCGCCGCGTGGCGCTCTACATGAAGGAGATCTTCCCCCAGGAGGGCGAGCCCGCGCCCGCGCTCGCTCCCGCCGCGGGGGCCGCCGAGGGCGCCATCCCCCTCGACGTCCGCGTGCGCGACGACTCCGAGGAGCTCAACTTCGATCGCCGCGCGCCGCTGTCGCTGCGATTCGAGGCCGCCGCCGAGGACGAGCCCCACGGATCGAGCTATCCCGCCCCCATTCCGACCGAGGATGCTCCCGACGCGCCGCGAAGCGTCGCGGCTGCGCCGCCGACGACGGCGCGCGCGACCCCAGTCGGGGGCGTGGCGACCTTCGCGGCGACCCAAGCACCCGCCGCCAGTATCAAGAAAAAGAACGGCGTGGCGGGCGCGGCTCGGGACGGCTCACCGGCTGCGAACGCCGTGAGCGCCGCGGCGCAGGTCGAGGCGGCCCCGCCTCCAAACGAGGCCGTCGCCGCCGCCGCGCCGCCGGCGCCCAACCGGCGTGGGTGGTTGTTTTTATTGTTCCTTCTGCTCGGTGCCGCGGCGTTGGCGTTCGTCGGGACGAGATGATACCGTTCACGTTCTGCCGCTCAGGCTCGAGACGCCGGCTTAGACTATAGAAACGACGCGAACCGCCGAAAATCTGATGCGGTGTTTCGCAGCCCGCTTTCGATCTCTCAAGGCCCACCCCCGGCATGAAATTCGTCTGCGACCGCTGTCAAACCAAGTATTCCATCGCGGACGAGAAGGTTCGCGGGAAGGTCCTGAAGGTCCGGTGCAAGACGTGTCAAAACGTCATCACCGTCCGCGAGGCCGGCGCCAAGCCGTCTCAGAACGCGCTCTCGCCCGTCCGGAGCTCCCAAAAACCGAGCGGCGCGCACGCGGCGCCGCTGGCCGAGGTCGGTGAGCACGACGAGCAGTCGGAACGCACGCACATCGCCCCCGCGCCGGCCGGCCTCATGGCCGATCTCCTGCAAGGGCAGCTGCACGGGCGGCGCCCCACGCCTCCGCCTCCGCCTCCGCTCGGCGACGGTGTCGAGTGGTTCCTGGCCCTCGACGGCGCGCAGCAGGGCCCGTTCGCGCGCCGCGCGCTAGTCGATCACCTGCTCGCCCTGCCGAAAAACGCCGACGTCCACGTCTGGAACGACAAGATGGACGGCTGGAAGTCGCCCAAGGACGTCCCCGAAGTCGCGCACGATCTGACGGCGCGACGCCCGCCCACGGTCCCCACGCGACCGCCCATCCCGCGGGCGACCCCGTCGCCGCCGCTGCCGCCGACGGCCGCGCGGCGCGGGACGCAGCCCCTGTCGAGCGGCGTCGGCTCGAAGCTGCCGCTGCCCCCACCGCACGTCGCCGCCGCGCACGCGGTGCCGGCGCCCCATGCTGCGATCGACCCCAGCCAAGCAACGCCCGCGCCCGTGGTCGGTCACGGTCCCAGCAACGGCGCCAAGACGAACGGCTTCGCCGCCCACGGCGCCGCGCCCGGCGCGCCGTTTCCGCACGCCGAATCGGACGCGCTTAGCGCGCTCAACATGGGCCGAGCCAAGTCGGGCCCTCTGCGCATCATGGAGTTCGGCGAGGCGACGGCCTGGAGCGGCGCGGGACGCGTCCAGGAAGGGCGTCACCGAAACACCAAGATGGTGTTCGCGCTCCTGAGCGTCGTCTGCGTGATCATCGTCGTGGCCGTCCTCAACATGACCAGGAAGGCGCCCGCCGTCACAGTGGCGCCACCGGTCAAGGCCGGGCTCGACAGCGAGGCGCTGGGCAAGCTGCATGAGCTCGCGGCCCAGGAGAAGAATGAGCTGCCGCCCCCACCGCCAGAGATCGTGCGAGAAGAGCCGCCGGCGCCGGTGCGCGGCGGAAAGGCAGGGCGCGGCCGGGGGCTGCACGGCCGGCCCTTGCTGGCGCGCGCGGGGACGACGCCAGTCGCCCCGGCCACGGGCCCGGTCAGTGCTCCCGCCGCCGAGGACCCGAACGCCGCGCGTTTCCGTGAGAGCAGCGGCCGCGTCGTGGCGCCGGGAGCGGCGATGGCAAACCGCCCGGCGCCCAGCCAGGCCGAGATCACGCGCGTCATCGCCAACAACAAGATTGGCATCAAGACCTGCTACCAGCGCGCCCTCCTGCGCGACAGCAACCTCACGCACGGCAAGATCGTCGTCGGTGTCACGATCGGCATCTCCGGCCGTGTGAAGGGTGTGCGCGTCGACGCTCCGCCTTCTTTCCGCGCCCTAGAGCCCTGCATCAAGGAGATGGTCGGCCGCTGGACCTTCCCCCAGTCCTACGAAGAGTACGGCACCGAGTTCTCCTATCTGTTTCAGGGCAACGAATAGCCCCCTCGCTGCGCTCGCTCTGACGCTGTAGTAATGTGGCGGGTTCCATGCGGCACCCGTATTCGGAGTTTCTGGCGCGCGTCGAGAAGCCGGCGCGCTACGTCGGGGGCGAATACCAGGAGGTGCGCAAGAGCGCGGCCGACGTGCGGGCGCGCGTGTGCCTGGCGTTTCCCGACGTCTACGAGATCGGGATGTCGCACCTGGGGACGAAGATCCTCTACGCAGTGCTCAACAAGACCGACGGCATCGCGTGCGAGCGCGCGTTCGCGCCCTGGCTCGACTGTGAGGCCGAGTTGCGCCAGCGCGGGCTGCCCGTGCTCACGCTCGAGTCGGCGGCGCCGCTGCGTGACTTCGACGTCATCGGCTTCTCGTTGCAGTACGAGCTGACCTACACGAACGTCCTCAACCTGCTCGATCTGTCGGGGCTGCCGCTGCGCGCGGCCGACCGCGGTGACGACGCTCCGCTCGTAATCGCGGGCGGCCCCACGGCGACGCACCCGGAGCCTCTCGCGCCGTTCATCGACGCGTTCTTCATCGGCGAGGCCGAGGAGCAGCTGCCGCCGCTCGTCCTCGAGGCGGCCGAGCTGCGCCGCGCGGGCGTCGCGCGGCGCGAGCGACTCATCCGCCTCGCCGCCAAGTACCCGCTCTACGCGCCCGAGCTCTACACGACGAAGGTGGACGAGGAGACGGGCTTCGTCGTCGTCGACGCGCCCACGGACGCGCGCGTGCCGGCGCGCCCGAAGCGCGTCTGGGTCGCGGACATCAATCGCTTCCCGTTCCCCGACGACTCGCCGCTGCCCTACGCCGAGGCGATCTTCGACCGCATGGCCGTCGAGGTCGCGCGCGGGTGCACGGAGGGCTGCCGCTTCTGTCAGGCCGGCATGATCTACCGGCCCGTGCGCGAGCGCGATCCGGTGGCCGTCATCGACGCGCTCGTGGGCGGCGTCAAGAAGGGCGGCTACGACGAGACGGCGCTGACGTCGCTGTCGACGGCCGACTACTCGTGCGTGACGCCGCTCGTGAAAGCGGCCATGAGTAAGCTGCGCGACGAGAAGGTGTCGCTGTCGGTGTCGTCGCTGCGCGCGTACGGGCTCAACGAGGATCTGCTGGGCGAAATGGCCACCGTGCGCGCGGGCGGCTTGACGTTCGCGCCCGAGGCCGGCACGCAGCGCATGCGCGACGTCATCACGAAGAACGTCACCGAGGAGGACATCGTCGAGTCGGCCCACCGCGTCTTCGGGCGCGGCTTCCAGCGCATGAAGCTCTACTTCATGATCGGGCTGCCCACCGAGGAGGACGTCGACGTCACCGGCATCGTCGAGACGGCGGCGCGCGTACGGGACATCGGGCGGCAGCACCTGCATGGCGCCAAGGTCGTGGCGTCGGTGTCGACACACGTGCCGAAGCCGCACACGCCCTTCCAGTGGGCCGCCATGGACACCGAGGCCGAGACGGAGCGCAAGCAGGCGCTGCTGGTGGCGGCGGCCAAGCGGTTGCGCGTCGACCTCAAGACGCACGAGAACCAGCAGTCGCACATCGAGGGCATCTTCGCTCGAGGAGATCGGCGGTGCGCCGATCTCCTCGAGCGCGCCTTCCGCCTCGGCTGCCGCTTCGACGGGTGGGACGACGTGCTGCGCATGGATCTGTGGGACCGCGCCATCGAGGAGATCGGACGCGAGGCGGGCCTCGAGATCGACCGCTACCTCGGCACGATCCCCGTGACGGCGCGCCTTCCGTGGGACCACATCGACATCGCGCTCGACCCCGCGTTCCTCGTCCAAGAGTACCGCAAGGCCCTCAAGGATCGCCTCTCGCCGCCCTGCGGGAAGATCTACAAACGCCTCCTGCACCCGAACAACGTCGCCGACGCCGAGGCGCTCGCCGCCAAGAAGCTCGTTTGTTACGACTGCGGCGTCGCCTGCGACCTCGATCAGATGAAAGCCGAGCGCCTCTATTATCTGCGCCGCATGAACGCCTGGGTGGCGCCGGTCGCGAACGCAACGGCGCGCCTCACCGACGGCCCAGCCGACGACGATCTCGCCGAGGCGCCCGCGCAGAAAGAGCGCTCCAACAAGGGACGCGCCCAGCGGCCGCAGCCCTCGGCACGCATCAGGCAGGAGGCGGCGCGCCGCTACCGGCTGCGCTACACGAAGCTCGGGCGCGTCGCGTACCTCGGGCACCTCGATCTGATCCGTCACCTCCCGCGCATCTTTCGGCGCGCGGGCGTCGAGCTGTTCTACTCGGTGGGCTTCCACCCGAAGCCCGAGCTCTCGTTCGGGCCGGCGCTCGGGCTCGGGATCCAGTCGCTCGGCGAGCTCATCGACGTCTCGC
>DATKFB010000334.1:0-12098 GCA_035544435.1 Polyangia bacterium | reverse complement strand
GCGCCGCGCTCGCTTCGGCGCTGTCTCTGCGCGCCAAGGAGAAGAAGCTCGTCGTCATCGACAAGCTCACCTTCGACGCGCCCAAGACGAAGCAGATGGCGGGCATCCTCAAGACCCTCGGCCTCGCCAAGGCGCTCGTCGTCGACGAGAAGGCCAACACGAACCTGTTCAAGTCGGTGCGCAACCTCGCAAAGGCGAAGGTCCTGGCGCCCGAGGGCCTCAACGTCCTCGACATCCTGAACCACAGCGACCTCGTCATCGCGGCCGGCGTCCTCAAGCAGGTCGAAAAGCGCGTGCTGCCGCCAGCGCCCGCGTCCTCGACCCCGGCGGCCGCGTAGGAGCACCATGCGCACACCCGAACAAGTCATCAAGCGGCCGCTCCTCACAGAGAAGGGCACCCTCCTCAAGGAGACGGGCGGCAACCCGAGCGGCGAGCTCGATCCGGAGACCGTCAAGTCGCAGCTGCTCTTCGAGGTCGCCAAGGACGCCAACAAGGTCGAGATTCGCCACGCCGTGGAGAAGCTCTGGAACGTGGACGTCATCTCGGTCCGCACGTCGATCGTGCGCGGCAAGGAGAAGCGGGTCGGGCGCTTCGTCGGTAAGAGCTCAAACTGGAAGAAGGCCGTCGTGACGATCGCGCCCGGCCAGAACATCGAGTTCTTCGAGGGCGTCTAGCCCGAAGTCTAGTCCAAGGAGCAGAGGAATCATGGGTCTTCGTCCACACAACGCCACCACGCCCGGCTCCCGCGGCCGCGTCGCGCCCGACTTCTCCGAGCTCTCCCAGGGCAACGCGCCCGAGAAGTCGCTCACCGAACAGATGTCGCGCACGGGCGGCCGCAACCACTACGGCCGCATAACGAGCCGATTCCGCGGCGGCGGCCACAAGCGGCGCTTCCGCGTCATCGACTTCCGGCGCAACAAGGTGGGCGTGCCCGCCAAGGTCGCCACCGTCGAGTACGATCCGAACCGCACGGCGCGCATCGCGCTCCTGCACTACCTCGACGGCGAGAAGCGCTACATCCTCTGCCCCGACGGCCTCAAGGTGGGGGACACCGTCGTGTCCTCGCGCAACGCCGACATCAAGCCGGGCAACAACCTGCCGCTGCGCTTCATCCCGCTCGGCACGACGGTGCACAACATCGAGCTCAAGATCTCGGGCGGCGCGCAGCTCTGTCGCTCGGCGGGCGTGGGCGCCCAGGTCATGGCGAAGGAAGGCGACTGGGGCCAGGTCCGTCTGCCGTCGGGCGAGACGCGCAAGGTCCACCTCGATTGCCGCGCGACGATAGGTCAAGTCGGCAACATCGAGCACGGCTCCGTGCACGTCGGCAAGGCCGGCCGTACGCGCTGGAAGGGCCGCCGCCCGCACAACCGTGGCGTCACGATGAACCCCGTCGATCACCCCATGGGCGGCGGCGAAGGCCGTTCGTCGGGCGGTCGGCATCCTTGCTCGCCCTGGGGCCAGCTCTCGAAGGGCCTCAAGACGCGCGAGAACAAGCGCACCGACGGCATGATCGTCAAGCGGCGCGGCAAGAAGGCGTAACGGGAAGGCTCAAAGGGAGAACGCATGGCACGCTCAGTCAAAAAGGGGCCCTTCATCGACGCCCACCTCATGAAGAAGGTCGTCGAGGCGCAGCGCACGAAGTCCAAGAAGGTCATCAAGACCTGGTCGCGCCGCTCGACGATCATCCCGGACATGCTCGGCGTGACGTTCGCCGTGCACAACGGACGCAAGTTCGTCCCGGTCTTCGCGACAGAGAACATGGTCGGCCACAAGCTCGGCGAGTTCGCCCCCACGCGAACCTTTCACGGCCACTCGGGCGACCGGAAGGCCACCACCGGCTCGGCCGGCGGCGCGGCGCCGCCGGCGCCGGCGCCCGCGGGCAAGTAAGGAGACGACATGGCACGCGCAGTTTTGAAACGTTTCCGCGAGTCGCCCCGCAAGGTGCGCATGGTGGCGGACATGATCCGGGGACGCTCCGTTGACGACGCGATGTCGATCCTCCGCCTGCAGCAGCGCAAGGCCGCCACGATGCTTTCGAAGGTGCTCGGGTCGGCCATCGCCAACGCCGCCGAGAACGAAAAGGCCGACGTCGAGAAGCTCGTCGTGAGCGAGGTCTTCGTGGACGGCGGCCCGGTCTCGAAGAAGTGGATGCCCCGCTCGATGGGCCGCGCGAACCGTATCAACAGCCGCACGTCGCACGTGACGGTCGAAGTCGACATCGCGGAATAAAGGACACGCTCAATGGGACAGAAGACACATCCAGTTGGTTTCCGCCTGGGCGTCATCCGCGGGTGGAGCTCGAAGTGGTACTCCGAGAAGGACTTCACGAAGTGGCTGCATGAGGACCTGCGGCTCAAGAAGTTCGTCAAGCAGAAGCTCAACCACGCCGGCGTCTCGTCGGTCGAGGTCGAGCGCGCCGCCAACAAGGTGAAGATCAACATCTTCACGGCGCGCCCCGGGATCGTCATCGGCAAGCGCGGCGCGGGCGTCGAGACCCTCAAGAAGGAGGTCCAGGCGCTCACGACCAACGAGGTCTTCCTGAACATCCAGGAGGTCCGCAAGGCCGAGACGAACGCCCAGCTCGTCGCCGAGAACGTCGCGACGCAGCTCGAGCGCCGCGTGGCCTTCCGCCGCGCCATGAAGAAGGCCGTGCAGACGGCCATGAAGTTCGGCGCCAAGGGCATCCGCCTCGCCTGCTCCGGCCGCCTCGGCGGCGCCGAGATGTCTCGCTACGAGTGGTACCACGAGGGCCGCGTGCCGCTGCACACGCTGCGCGCCGACATCGAGTACGGCACGACCGAGGCTCACACGACCTACGGCGCCATCGGCGTCAAGTGCTGGATATTCAAGGGCGAGGTTCTGCCCCAGCGTAACTCCCGTCTCGCGTAGGGCTTCATCGGGAAAAGGAACGACTCATGTTAGCTCCCAAAAAAGTCAAATGGCGCAAGCAGCAGAAGGGCAAGCGCCGCGGCGTCTCGAAGGGCGCGACGACCGTCGCGTTCGGCGAATACGGGCTGCAGGCGCTCTCGCCCGGGTTCGTGACGTCCCGCCAGATCGAGGCGGCCCGCATCGCGATCTCCCGCCACGTCAAGCGCGGCGGGAAGCTCTACATCCGCATCTTCCCCGACAAGCCCATCTCGAAGAAGCCGGCCGAGACGCGCATGGGCAAGGGAAAGGGCAACCCGGAGGAGTGGGTGGCCGTGGTGCGTCCCGGGCGCGTCATGTACGAGCTCGAGGGCGTCCAGGAGTCGCTCGCGCGCGAGGCCTTCCACCTCGCCGAGCACAAGCTGTCGGTGCAGACGCGGTTCCTCGCGCGGGAGCAGGTGCTGTGAAGGGCCTCTCCGCCAAGGACCTGCGCGGCAATGATCCGGCCGAGCTGCGCAGCACGCTGCGCAAGCTCGAGGAGGATCTCTTCAAGAACCGCCTCAAGAAGACCACCAACCAGCTGGAGAACACCACGCTGATCCGGAACGCGCGCCGCGACATCGCGCGCGTCAACACCGTCCTCACGGAGCGCCTGCGCACCGAATCCAAGCCCGAAGGCGGATCACCCGAAGGCGGATCAAAAATCGCCAAGAAGACGAGCGCCGGCGCCGGCGCGGCGGCCACCAAGGAGAAGACCAAGTGAGCAGCGAAACCCATAAGTCGGCCGGGGGCGCCGCGGAGGGCGCCGCCAAGATCCACAAGCGCGAGCTCATCGGCGTCGTCACGAGCGACAAGATGCAGAAGACCCGCGTCGTGCTCGTCGAGCGCCGCCTGGCGCACAAGAAGTACGGCAAGTTCATGACGAGCCGCACGAAGTACAAGGCGCACGACGAGAAGAACGAATACAAGAACGGCGATCGCGTCGTCATCGTCGAGAGCCGCCCCCTCTCGCGAGACAAGCGCTGGCGCGTCGAACGCCTCATCGAGCGGCCGCAAGAGGCCTGACACATCCGCCTCGGAGCCCTAGAGAACATCGCCTCGCGGCACAGAAGGAATCCCAGTCATGGTCCAAACCACAAGCACGCTCGACGTCGCCGACAATTCGGGCGCCAAGAAGGTCATGTGCATCCGCGTCCTCGGCGGCACCAGGCGCAAGTACGCGTCGCTCGGCGACGTTATCGTCGTGTCGATCAAGGAAGCGATCCCGAACGCCAAGGTCAAGAAGGGCGACGTCGCCAAGGCCGTGATCGTGCGGACGAAGAAAGAGGTCTCGCGCCAGGACGGCTCGTACATCCGGTTCGACACGAACTCGGCCGTCCTCGTCGACAAGGACAACGAGCCCGTCGGCACGCGCATTTTCGGGCCGGTCGCGCGCGAGCTGCGCGCCAAGCGCTTCATGAAGATCATCTCGCTCGCCCCGGAGGTTCTGTGATGCACGTTCGCAAGGGTGATCAGGTCGTCGTCATCGCCGGCAAGGAGAAGGGCAAGCGCGGCCGCGTGCTGCGCCTGCTCACGGCCAAGGAGCGCGTCGTCATCGAGCGCGTCAACCTCGTCAAGCGCCACACCAAGCCCACGCAGCGTCAGCCGCGCGGTGGCATCCTCGAGAAAGAGGGCTCGGTCGAGGTCTCGAACGTCGCGCTCTGGTGCGGCAAGTGCGTGGCACCGCGCCGCGCCCGCAATGTGGGCGTCGGCGTGGGCGAGACGAAGAAGCGCGTCTGCACGAAGTGCGGCACGGCCTTCGAGACGACTTAGGCAACGAGCGGGATAAAGCGGGACAAAGAAGGAAAGCGACATGGCCGACGAAAAAGAAAGCAAGCCAGGCAAGGCCGGCAAGCCCAGCTTGACGCCCGAGCAGGAGGCCGAGGCCGCCGCAAAGAAGGCGGCGCGCGCCGAGGCCAAGGCCTCGGGCGGCAAGGGCGGCAAGGGCAGAGGCGCCTCCGCGGCCGCCAAAGAGGTCGCGCAGGAGCGCGTCAAGCGCGACAAGCCGGCGCGCCTGCGGTCGCTCTATCACAGCGAGATCAAGCAGAAGCTCCAGCAGGAGCTCGGCCTCGCCAATCCGATGGAGGTGCCGCGCCTCACGAAGATCACGATCAACATGGGCATCGGCGAGGCCGTCACGAACCCCAAGCTGCTCGACAGCGCCGTCGACGAGCTCGGCGCCATCACGGGTCAGCGGCCGGTCGTCACTAAGGCCAAGAAGTCGATCGCGGTCTTCAAGCTGCGCGCCGGCCAGAAGATCGGGGCTATGGTGACCTTGCGCAAGGACCAGATGTACGAGTTCCTCGATCGCCTCGTGAACTTCGCCCTGCCGCGCGTGCGCGACTTCAAGGGCGTCTCGCCGAAGGCCTTCGACGGGCGAGGCAACTACACGCTTGGTGTCCGCGAGGAGATCATCTTCCCGGAGATCAACTTCGAGCGCCTCGACAAGGCCAAGGGCATGAACATCACCTTCAACACGACCGCCGCCAATGACGATCACAGCCGCGCGCTCTTGCGTCACTTCGGCATGCCCTTCAGGGCTTAATCGAGGACTAAAAAATGGCAAAGACCGTCGATCTCCCCGGAAACAAGAAACCGCCAAAGTGGCGAGTGCGTCATCACAACCGCTGCAAAGTCTGCGGTCGTTCTCGGGCCTTCCTGCGGCAGTTCGATCTCTGCCGCATCTGCTTCCGCAACCTGGCGCTGCGCGGTGACATCCCGGGCGTCATCAAATCGAGCTGGTAGGGTGGTGCTCACATGTCCATGACTGATCCCATCGCCGACTTCCTCTCGCGCATCCGCAACGGCATCATGGCGCGCCACAGCGAGGTGGTAGCGCCCGCGTCCAAGCTCAAAGAGAAGCTCTGCGAGCTCCTCGAGAGCGAGGGCTACATCGCCGGCCACGCCGTGCGCGACGCCGCCGGCTTCGGCGAGCTCGTCGTGCGCCTGCGCTGGGCGGACCCGCGCACGAACGCCATAACGGGCCTGCGTCGCCGCTCGCGCCCCGGCCAGCGCATGTACGTGCGCCACGGCAGCATCCCCAAGATCCGCTCGGGTCTCGGCATCGCCATCCTATCGACGTCGAAGGGCCTCATGACCGACCGCGCCGCCCGCAAGGCGGGCCTGGGCGGCGAGCTGCTCTGCGAAGTCTGGTAAAGCTCAAAGACGTCTCGTAAGGAGCCAGTATCCATGTCTCGAATCGGAAGAAAACCGCTGCCCATGCCCAAGGGCGTGACGCTCGCCCAGAAGGCGGGGGCGTTCAGCGTCAAGGGCCCGAAGGGCGAGCTGTCGAAGAACATGCCCGAGGGCATCTCGATCAAGACCGAGGGCAGCAACCTCGTCGTGTTGCGTGCCGACGACTCGCGCGAGAACCGCGCGAAGCACGGTCTCGTGCGCGCCCACCTCGCCAACATGGTAAAGGGCGTGACGGACGGCTGGACGCGCGAGCTCGAGATCAACGGCGTCGGCTACCGGGCCGAGGTCACCGGCGACACGCTCACGATGGCGCTCGGCTACTCGCACCCCGTCGTGTTCAAGTTGCCAAAGGGCATCAGCGCCAAGGTCGAGAAGAACCGCATCGCGCTCTCGGGCGCCGATCGGGACATGCTCGGGCAGACGGCCGCCAAGGTGCGCGAGCTGCGCCCCCCCGAGCCGTACAAGGGCAAGGGCGTCAAGTACGTCGAGGAGACGATCAAGCGCAAGGTCGGTAAGGCCGGCGCCACGGGCGGCGGCGGCACCTAAGCGGAGAAGAACATGCTCACGAACATCAAATACAAGAGTGAAGCCCGCAAGAAGCGGCACCGTTCGCTGCGCAAGCGCGTGATCGGGACGGCCGAGCGCCCCCGCCTCGCCGTCTTCCGCAGCGCCAAGCACATCTACGCCCAGGTCATCGACGACGAGCAGAAGAAGACCATCGTCGCGACGTCCGATCAGAAGGTCGACAAGAGCGCCGCGCCGGCCGCGAAAGAGGGCGGGAAGGACGGCGCCAAGGTCGGCGCCAAGAAGGCGCGCGCCAAGCAGGTGGGCACGCTCATCGCGCAGAAGTGCAAGGAGAAGGGCATCGAGCAGGTCGTCTTCGACCGCGCCGGTTACAAGTACCACGGTCGTGTCTCGGCGCTCGCCGAGGGCGCCCGCGAAGCTGGGCTGAAGTTCTAAAACGGGAAGCGAAGGTCCTTTAGATGGCAATCAACTACGAAGACGTCGGCGAGCTCGTCGACAGCGTTGTGTTCATCAACCGCGTCGCCAAGGTCGTCAAGGGCGGCCGGCGCTTCTCGTTCTCGGCGCTCGTCGTCGTGGGCGACCAGCGCGGCTACGTCGGCGCTGGCCTCGGCAAGGCCAACGAGGTGCCCGAGGCGATCCGCAAAGGCACCGAGCAGGCCAAGAAGAACCTGTTCCGCATCCCGCTCGCGGGCGGCACGATCCCGCACGAGGTGCAGGGGCACTTCGGCGCGGGCGCCGTGCTGCTCAGGCCGGCCAGCGCCGGGACGGGCGTCATCGCGGGCGGCGCCGTGCGGCCCGTGCTCGAGGTCGCGGGCGTCCAGGACATCCTCACGAAGTGCATCGGCACGTCGAACCCGCACAACGTGATTCACGCCACGATCGACGCTCTCCAGCAGCTCCGCAGCGCGGAAGACGCGGCGAGCCTGCGCGGCAAGAAGCTCGAGGAGATCAGGGAGTAACGCCATGGCCAAGCAGTTGCGCGTCACGCTGGTTCGGAGCGGCATCAACCGCCCCGAGAAGCACAAGAGGACCATCCGGGGGCTGGGGCTCATGAAGACCGGCTCGACGATCGTCCTGCCCGACAACGTATCGGTGCGGGGAATGATCCGCGCCGTCTCTCACCTAGTCACCGTGGAAAAGGCCGAATAGACATGGGCACCACACTTCACACTTTGAAGGGGCCGAAGGGCGCGACGCGCAATCGCAAGCGCATCGGCCGCGGTCCGGGGTCGGGAACGGGCGAGCAGTCAGGCAAGGGCGTCAAGGGCCAGAAGGCGCGCACGGGTCACCACGGCGCGCGCCTCGGGTTCGAGGGCGGCCAGATGCCCATGCAGCGCCGCTTTCCGAAGAAGGGCTTCAAGAACCCGTTCCGCAAGGAGGTCTTCGCCGTCAACGTCGGCGCGCTCGAGAAGCGCTTCCCGGAGGGCACGGTCGACCTCGCGGTGCTCCAGGGTGCCGGCATGGTGCCCCGCAGCCACAAGGTCGTGAAGATCCTGGGCGAGGGCGACCTTTCGAAGAAGTTCGTCGTCAAGGCCACGTCCTTCTCGGCCTCCGCCAAGGAGAAGATCGAGAAGGCGGGCGGTACCGCCGAAGTCGTGTCAATCTAGCGCCCGCTTCGCGCCACGTAAGAGACTCTCATGGCCTCCGGCTTCCAGAACATAGGCAAGATCCCCGAGCTGCGGCGACGCATCTTCTACACGATCGCGTTGCTCGCGATTTACCGCATCGGCGCCTTCGTGACGACGCCCGGGGTCAACCGCGCGATCATGGCCAAGATCGTGAACCAGGCCTCGGGGACGTTCCTCGGCCTCTTCAACATGTTCTCGGGCGGCGCGCTCGAGCAGATGTCGATCTTCGCGCTCGGCATCATGCCGTACATCAGCGCGTCGATCATCCTGCAGCTCCTCACGGTCGTCGTTCCCAAGCTCGAGCAGGTCCAGAAGGAAGGCGAGATGGGCCGGCGGCGGCTCAACCAGTACACACGCTACGGCTGTGTCATCCTGTCGTTGATCCAGGCATTCTTCATCTCGCGCTGGCTCGAGTCGAACAACCGCGCCTACGCCCAGTATGGGCAGGTCGTCCTCAATCCGGGCTGGGGCTTTCGCCTGCTGACGATGGTCTCGCTCACGACCGGCACGGCCTTCATCATGTGGCTCGGCGAGCAGATCACCGAGCGCGGCATCGGCAACGGCATCTCGCTCATCATCTTCGCGGGCATCGTCACCGACATGCCCGACGCGGCCGTGCGCATGTTCTCCAAGGCCAAGACGGGTGACATCACGGCCTTCGACCTGGCCGTCATCGGGCTGCTCATCGTTCTCGTAGTGGGCGTTATTATCTTCTTCGAACGGGGGCAGCGGAAGATACCCGTCCAGTACGCCAAACGCGTCGTGGGCAAGAAGATGTTCGGCGGCCAGTCGACGCACCTGCCGCTCAAGGTCAACACGGCGGGCGTCATCCCGCCGATCTTCGCGTCGTCGATCCTCATGTTCCCGCAGCAGATCGCGTCGTTCGTCCAGACGCCCTGGATGCAGCGCATCTCCGAGGCGCTCCACCCAGGCGACTGGCGCTACAACACGCTCTACATCTCGCTCATCGTCTTCTTCTGTTACTTCTACACGGCTGTCACTTTCAACCCGGTCGACGTCGCCGACAACATGAAGAAGTACGGCGGCTTCATCCCCGGCATTCGGCCCGGGAAAGCCACCGCCGCCTACATCGACAAGGTGCTGACGCGCATCACGTTCGGCGGCGCCATCTACATCTCGACGATCTGCGTGCTGCCGTCGCTCCTGCACGAGAAGATGAAGGTGCCCTTCTACTTTGGCGGCACGGGCCTCATGATCGTCGTCGGCGTCGCGCTCGACACCGTCCAACAGATCGAGTCTCATCTCATCACGAGGAACTACGAAGGATTCACCGGCCCGCGCGGACCTCGCATCCGCGGCCGTGGGGGGAGCGGGACGGGGCGGGCCGGCGCCATCGGCTCGTAGGGTTCTTGCCCGCGGGTTTTTTGGATGACAGGCGTTGGGTGAGAATCTTCTTTTCTTCGGTCCCCCGGGCGTCGGCAAGGGGACGCAGGCGCAGCGCCTCTCGGCCGTCTTCCGCATCCCGCACATCGGGACGGGTGACATCCTCCGGGGCGCCATTGCCTCGAACACGCCCTTGGGCAAGCGCGCCAAGGAGTTCATCGACAAGGGCCAGCTCGTCCCCGACGAGCTCATCCTCGATGTCATCGCCGACCGGCTCGCCCAATCCGACACGGCGCGGGGCTTCCTCCTCGACGGATTCCCACGCACGGTGCCCCAGGCCGAGGCGCTCGCGCGCATCCTGGCCGCTTCGGGCAAGTCGCTCAGCGCCGTCCTCGTGCTCGACGCGCCCGTCGAAGAGCTCGTCGATCGCATCTCCAAGCGCCGCACCTGCGAGAGCTGCGGCGCGAGCTACCACATCGTCGCCAAGCCGGCCAAGGTCGCCGGCAAGTGCGATCGCTGCGGCGGCCTGCTCGTCCAGCGCAGCGACGACTCCGAGGCGATCATCCGCCACCGCCTCGTCGAATATCTCGCGAAGACGAGGCCCGTCCTCGATTACTTCAAGAGCCATCCCGACGTCTGGCCCCTGCGCTACATCGACGCCGCCGGCAACATCGACCAGATCTTCGGGCGCATCTACGCCGCCGTGCTTCTGAGCTAGCGACCAAAGATCATGTCCATCCAGCTCAAGAGCCCCGCCGAGATCGGCAAGCTGCGCGAGGCGAACCTCGTCGTCGCCGACGTGCTCGACCAGCTCGAGGCCGCCGCCAAGGCCGGCATGACGACGTGGGAGCTCAACGAGATCGCCGACAAGCGGCTCAAGCAGCTCAAGGCTACCCCGGCGTTCCTGGGCTATCACGGCTACCCGGCCGTCCTCTGCACGTCGGTCAACGAGGTCGTCGTCCACGGCATCCCGCGCAAGGACGTCGTCCTCAAGGAGGGCGATCTGCTCTCCATCGACTTCGGCGCCTTCAAGGACGGTTGGTGCGGCGACTCGGCGCGCACCATTCCCATCGGCAAGGTGTCCCCTCAGGCCGAAGCCCTCATGACGGCCACGCGCGAGTCCCTGGAGAAGGCGATTACGCAGTGCGTCCCCGGCAACCGCCTCGGCGACATCGGCTGGGCGGTCCAATCCCACGTAGAGCCCAAGGGCTACTCGGTGGTCCGCCAGTTCGTGGGGCACGGCATCGGCCGCGAGATGCACGAGGAGCCCCACGTCCCGAACTACGGGGACGCCGGCAAGGGACGCCGTCTTTCCGCGGGTTTGGTGGTTGCGATCGAGCCCATGATCAACGCCGGGACGGCCGAGGTCATCGTGAAAGATGACGGGTGGACGGCTGTAACCAAAGATGGTAGCCTCTCCGCCCATTTTGAGCACTCGGTCGCCATCACAGATGAGGGGCCGATCGTGCTGTCGAGACCGTAGGTTTATCCGTATTTTTCCAGCATTTCGTGCTATCGGGAGCGTTCGATGAAGGTCAGAGCATCGGTCAAGAAGGTTTGCGACAAGTGCAAGGTCATCCGCCGGCGCGGCGTCGTGCGGGTGATCTGCGAGAACCAGCGACACAAGCAGAGGCAGGGTTAACGAATGGCACGTTTGGCAGGCGTCGATCTTCCGCGCAACAAGCGCATGGACATTGCGCTCACGTACATCTACGGCATCGGCAGGGCGCTCGCGAAGGAGATCCTCGCCGCCGCCGAGGTGCCGCTCGCGAAGCGGACCGACGAGCTCGACGACAACGAGTCGCGCCGCCTGCGTGAGGTCATCGAGCAGAAGCAGATCAAGGTCGAGGGCGATCTGCGCCGCGACGTCTCGATGAACATCAAGCGCCTCATGGACCTCGGCTGCTTTCGCGGCCTGCGTCACCGCAAGAGCCTGCCCGTGCGCGGCCAGCGGACTCACACCAACGCACGAACCCGTAAGGGTCCGCGCAAGGGCGCCGCCATTCGCAAGAAGACCGAAGGGACGGGAGCGTAAGCCAATGTCGACATCAACGGGAGCAGCCGAGGCCGCGAAAGCAGGCAAGCCCAAGGCGAAGAAGGTCAAGAAGAACATCCAGAGCGGCATCGCTCATATCACCGCGTCGTTCAACAACACGATCGTGACCATCACGGACGTGTCGGGGAACGTCGTCGCGTGGTCGTCGTCGGGCGTCAAGGGCTTCAAGGGCTCGCGCAAGTCGACGCCGTTCGCGGCGCAGCTCGCCGCCGAGGACGCCGCGCACAAGGCGATGGAGCACGGCATGCGCTCGCTCAGCGTCTACGTCAAGGGCCCCGGCTCGGGCCGCGAGTCCGCGCTCCGCGCGCTGGCCTCGACGGGCTTCAAGATCACGCTCATCCGCGACTTGACACCCATCCCCCACAACGGTTGCCGGCCGCCGAAGCGCCGGCGCGTCTGATCCGAAAGAGCTGAAGAGAAGATGGCCAATTACTCCGGACCTGTT
>DATKFB010000333.1:0-2060 GCA_035544435.1 Polyangia bacterium | reverse complement strand
GCGCGCGTCATCCGGGTTTCGTCGATGCACCCCTCCAGCGCCGTGAGCGCGGCGAACGCGGCGGGTGCGCGCGTCGCGAGATCGAGCCGGTAGAGGAGGACCGCGTCGTAACGTTTGAAGAACCGCAGGTCGTCTTCGAGCACGAGCAACGCGTGGTGGCGAATCTCGGCGTCGGTCGTGTAGACGTCGGTCGCGTCGATGTCGCCGCCGTCGAGCGCCCGATACGCGAGCTCGTGATCGAGGCCGCGGACCTCCGTCTGCGGCAGCTCGTAGCCGCGCTGCAGGGCAGGCCAGCCGTCGTGGCGGCTCATGAACTCGTTGCTGAAGCCAAAGCGTAGGTCGGGATGAGCGCGCAGGTCGGAGATGCGGCCGATGCCCAGGTCTCGCGCGCGCGCCGCGCGCATCCCGACCGCGTAGGTGTTGTTGAACCCGAGCGGCTCGGTCATGCCCACGCCGCGGGCCGCGAGCGCGCGGACGAGCCACGCTCTGTCGCGCGGCTCGGAGCCGCGACCCGCCGCGCCCAGGATCTCGTCGAGCAGCGTGCCCGTGTACTCCGGATAGACGTCGATCGAGCCGTTCACCAGGGCGTCCCAGACGAGGCGGGACCCGCCCAGGCCCGCGCGGTGCTCGGCCGCGACCCCCGCCGACCGCTCGAGCTGCGTGACGATCTCGGCGAGGATCACCGACTCCGTGAAGGCCTTCGAAGCGATCCGCAGCGCGGGCCCGGTCGCGGCACGCGCGTCTGCGGGCGCCGCGTCGGCCGGAGCGCTGGCCAAGGCCCACACGAGCGGCGCCAGGCTCGTCGCGAGGGCGGCTGCACGTCTCACGCCTCCGCTTCCCCCGGGGCGCGGACGTCGACGCGCCGTTGCGCGCGCACGAAGCGCGTGACGAAAGGTGACGCCGGGCGCGTCACGAGATCGGCGAGAGAGCCCCTTTGCACGATGCGTCCGTCTTGCAGCAGCACGAGGACGTGGCCGAAGAGCGCCGCCTCGGCCAGGTCGTGCGTCACGAGCACGACGGACTTCCCGAGCCGCTCGAAGATCGCCGCGAGATCGTCCTGCAGCTCGGCGCGCACGAGAGGGTCGAGGGCGCCGAGCGGCTCGTCGAGGAACAAGAGCTCGGGATCGAGCATGAGCGCGCGCATGAGGGCCACGCGCTGTTTCTGCCCGCCCGACAGGTCGACGGGATTGCGCGCGAGGGCGCCGTCCGAGAGCCGCACGAGCTCGGCTAGCTGCGCGACGCGCTCCCGCGTCTTCGCCGCGGGCCAGCGCAGGTGGCGGGCCATGAGCGTCACGTTGTCGAGCGCCGTCAAGTGCGGGAACAGGCCGCCGTCTTGCACGACATAGCCCATCTGCGCGCGCGCGCGCCGCAGACCTTCTTGGCCGAGCGGAGCCTGTCGGAAGAGCACCTGGCCCACGTCGGGCCGGACGAGACCGAGCATGAGGCGCAGCGCCGTCGTTTTCCCGCACCCGCTCGGCCCGAGCAGGACGGTCGTGCGCGCGGTCTGCACGTCGAGATCCGTTTCGTGGAGCGCCGCCACATCGCCGAAGCGCTTGCTGACCGCAACGAGCTGCAAGATGGGTGACTCGACGGGCATCATTCTCACGCTTCGCCGATTTACCACTTCACCGGGAGGCGCCATATTCCAGGCATGCGCAAGTCGACAGCCAAGCGGCGCCGCGTGCTCGAGGGATCGTGCCAGTGCGGCAAGGTCCATTTCTCGGTCGAATCGGAGACGCCCGTGCCGTTCATGTTTTGCTTCTGCTCGATCTGCCGCAAGACGGGAGGCGCCGCGTTCGGCTGCAACGTCATGGGCATCCGAGACACGTTGACGGTCACGGGCAAGCGCACGCTGCGCTCTTACCACGCCCGCATCCGCGAACCGAATAAGCCCACCGTCATCAGCAAGGCCAAGCGTTGGTTCTGCGCGGCCTGCGGGACGCATCTTTATCTGACTGACGACCACTGGCCCGTGGGCGTCTGGCCCTACGTGTCGGCCATCGACACGCCGTTGCCCGAGCCCAAGCGGCCCATCTCGATGATGACCCGCTTCAAGCCGT
>DATKFB010000332.1:0-8191 GCA_035544435.1 Polyangia bacterium | reverse complement strand
CGTCGATCGCCTCGCGTCGCTCGACCTGCCGCTCGCCCGCCAGCCCGTCGACGACGGCGTCAGCTACCGCTTCCTCGTCGTGGGCGCGCCCGAGGCGTCGATCGCGGCGCGGTACCGCTTCGCGGTCCTGCCCGAGGCGCGAGAGGGCCGCCGGCGCATTCACTTCCCCGCGGCGGTCGAGGGCACGCCCCTGCCCGCCGACGTCGCGCTCTCGGTCGCCGGCGCGCGCGACGTCGAGATCGCGGGCGCGCGCGCGACCCACGGACGAGCGCGCGGGACCTCGACGCGCGGCTCGTGGGAGATCTCGTGGGTGCCGCGCGCGGCCCCCGCTCCGACCGACGCGCGCCTCGCCGGGAGCCTCGCGCTCGTAAAGCTCTCCCCCGTCGAGACCCTCGCGGCCGTCGCCGTCGAGGCCAAGGGCCGCCGCCCCGCCGAGCCTCCGCCGAGCCTGCTGCTGCTCGTCGATCGCTCGCGCAGCGTGGGCCTGCCGGGCCTCGCCGCCGAGCGCGATCTCGCGGGCCAGCTGCTCGAGGCGCTGCCGCCCTCGACGCGCTTCGACGCCCTCTTCTTCGACAGGCACGTCCGCCGCCTCTTCCCCGCGAGCCGCCCCGCGACGCGCGAGGCGCTCGGCGCCCTCGACGCCGAGATGGTCCCCGATCGCATGCAGAACGGCACGGACCTGCCGGGCGCGCTGCGTGAGGCGGGCGACGTCCTCCGCCGCGAGGCCGGCGCGTTCGGGCCGCGCGCGCTGCTCACGCTCGTTACGGACGGGGCGCTGCCCGAGGGCGCCGACGGCGCCGCGCTCGAGCAGGCCCTCGGCGCCACGCCCGACGTCGACGTCGGCGTCGCGGCGTTCGTCGTTCGGCCGCCCGGCGACGACGCCGCGCCCGCGAGCGCGACGCGCGCGCTCCGTCACCTCGCCGCGCTTCACGGGGGCGTCATGCGCGAGCTCGCCGCGAGCGAACTCGAAGAGGCGCTGCCGCCGGCCCTCGCGGCGCTCGCGCGCGGCGGCGACGTCGCCGAGGTGCGCCTCCTCGCGGGCGGCCGCGAGCACGCGCTCGCGCCGCGGCTCGCGCCCGGTGAGGGTCACGCGACGCTGCTGGCGCTCGCGGGAGCCGCGCCGGGCCTCGCCGAACTCGTCGGCACCGCCGGAACTCCCGTGCACCTGCCGTTGCGCGCCGAGGCCGTCGACGCAGCCTGGCTGCGCGCGCTGGCCCGGAAGAGCGGCCCGGACGCGCGGCTGCTCGTGACGAGCTCGCTCACGGCCCTCGTCCAAGCGGTGACGCACGCCACGCGTGCGAGCGACGCCGTCAGGGGCTCGCTCGATCGCACGGTGGTGCGCAACACGCTGTCGCTCGCGTTCATGCCGCGCGCGCGCGCCTGCTACCTCGGCCGCACGGCCGCGACGCCCGCGTTGCGCGATCTCGCGGGGCGCGTCCGGCTCGCCATCGACTTCACGCGCGGCGAGGTGGGCGACGTCGTCGTCCAGTCGTCGACGCTGAACCACCCCGGCATCGAGGCCTGTTTGCGCGACGGGGCCTTCGCGCTCGAGGTGCCGCGCGCGCTGCGCAGTGACGCCCCCTCGACGGCCATCCTCAACCTGGTCTTCCGCCCGCGCACGCCCGAGAGGCACCCGAGCGACGACGAGGCCGCCCTCGGCGAGCAGATCGACCTCATCATCGAGGAGGCGCACCGCGAGGAGGTCCACCGCCCCGAAATCCCGCTCACCGACGGCCCTCCCGCCGCCGACCCATCCATGATACCCACGCGTTGAGGAACGACCGGATGGACGACGCGAGCACAGACGACCTGCCCTTCGACCCCACGCGCCGCAAGCTCTGCCCCGACGGCGCGCGCGTGGGCGTCATCGACGCCCACGCACGCTGCGGCGTGTGCGGCCGCACCGAGGCGGAGGCCGAGGCCGGCGCGGAGCCCGCGGGCGCGCTCGAGGTTGGCGGCGGCGCTGAGGCCCGCGTGGAAGACGCGGAGATCACCGCCCCGGACGCCGGCGGCTTCGACTCGAAGCGACGCCTCTGCGACGACGGGAGCTGCGTCGGCGTCGTGGGCGATGACGGCGTGTGCCGCGTCTGCGGCCGTCGGTCACAATAGGCGCATGGCCAGCACGCCCGGCAGCGTCGCGATCATCGGCGCCTCCAACTCCAAGGAGAAGTACGGCAACCGCGCCGTTCGCGCCTACCTCCGCAAAGGCTGGACGGTCTACCCCGTGAACCCGAACGAGAAAGAGGTCGAAGGCCTGAAGACCTACGCCTCGATCACCGACATCCCCGGTCCCGTAGAGCGGGCCTCGCTGTACCTGCCGCCCAACGTCGGCCTCGGCGTCCTCGACGGCATCAAGCAGAAGGGCGTCGCGGAGCTTTACGTCAACCCCGGCGCCGAGAGCGACGAGCTCATGGCGAAGGCCGAGGCGCTCGGCCTGAACGCCATCTGGGCCTGCTCGATCATCGACATCGGCGAACGGCCGTAGCGCGGCAGCTTCTGGTAAGCTGCGCGCCCCATGCCGGCTGTGGCGGTCAACAGCATGCTCGAGCTCATCGGCGGCACGCCGCTCGTGCGGCTGCGGCACCTCGTCGACGCGACGACGGCGGACATCTTCTGCAAGTGCGAGCAGTTCAACCCGGGCGGGTCGCTCAAGGACCGCATCGCGCTGTCCATGATCGAGGCCGCCGAGCGCGAGGGGCGCATCCGGCCCGGCAAGTCGATCATCGTCGAGCCGACGTCGGGCAACACCGGCGTCGGCCTGGCCGTCGTCTGCGCCGCCAAGGGGTACAAGCTCATCCTGACGATGCCGGACAACATGTCGCTCGAGCGGCGCGCGCTGCTCAAGGCCTACGGCGCCGAGCTGCACCTCACGCCCGCCGCCGACGTCATGCGGGGCGCCGTCGAGCGCGCGCAGTCCCTCTGCCGCGACAACCCCGACGCCTTCATGCCGCAGCAGTTCAACAACCCCGCCAACCCCGAGGCGCACCGGCGCACGACGGCGCCCGAGATCCTAGCGCAGCTCGGCACGCGCGTGCCCGGCGCCTTCGTGCACGGCGTGGGCACGGGTGGCACGATCACGGGCGTGGGTCAGGTGCTGCGCGCCAAGCATCCCGACGTGCGCATCGTCGCCGTCGAGCCCGAGAAGAGCGCCGTCCTCTCGGGCGGCAAGCCGGGCGAGCACCGCATCGACGGCATCGGCGCCGGCTTCGTGCCGCAGATCCTCGACCGCTCCGTCATCACCGACGTGCGTACGATCTCGGAGGCCGACGCTCAGAAGACCAAGCTCGCGCTCGCGCGGCGCGAGGGGCTGCTCGTGGGCATCTCGGCGGGCGCGTCGGTGAAGATCGCGCTCGACGTCGCGCGCGAGCTCGGCCCCGGCAAGACCGTCGTCACGATCCTGTGCGACACGGGCGAGCGCTACTTCTCCTCGGACGCCTACTTTGAGTGACGGCCCCTCGCCCGACGTTCGCGGCGTCCTCATCCTGGGCGCGGGCGGCCTCGGCTGCCCGGCCGCCTTCGCGCTCGCCGCCGCCGGCGTGCGCGAGCTCGGCGTCGCCGACGACGACCTGGTCGACTTGAGCAACTTGCACCGACAGATCCTGCACGGCGAGCCCGACGTCGGCATCGCGAAGGTCGAGTCGCTCGCGCACGCGCTCGAGCGGCGCTTCCCGCGCGTGCGCGTCACGCCGCACGCCACTCGCTTCGGCGCCTCGAACGCCATCGCGCTCGTGACGTCCTACGCCGTCGTCGTCGACGGCTCCGACAACTTCGCGACCAAGTTCGTCGCCAACGACGCCTGCGTGCTCGCGCGGCGGCCGCTCGTTCACGGCGCCGCCGTGGGCACGGGTGGCCAGCTCCTCACGGTGCCGGCGGGCGGAAGGCCCTGCTACCGCTGCCTGTTCGAGGAGCCGCCGACCGCGGGCGTGGGGCCGTCGTGCGCCGAGGCCGGCGTGCTCGGCCCCGTGCCCGGCGTCATCGGCGCGCTGCAAGGCGCCGAGGCGGCGCGCCTCCTGCGGGGCGAAAACCCCGCCTTCGCGGGGCGGCTCCTCCAGTATGATTCCACGGGCATGGCCGTCCGAGCCGTCCGCTTCAACCCCAACCCGACCTGCGCCGTTTGCGGCGCGGCGCCGCGCATCCGCGCGCTCGACGCCGCCGAATACGGGGACGACGCCTGTCGAACCTGAAGAGTCCCAGGACCTGAACCCAAGGAGACACGCATGGCCACGATTCGCATCCCCACGCCGCTTCGCAAGCTGACCCAGGGCAAAGAGGAGATCACCGCGACTGGCGCGACGATCGGCGCCGTCATCGCGAGCCTCGAGACGGCTTACCCGGGCCTCAAGGAACGCATCTGCGACGACAGCGGCCAGGTGCGGCGCTTCGTCAACATCTTCGCGAACGACGAGGACATCCGCTTCCTCAAGGGCCTCGACACGCCCGTCAAGGACAGCGACGAGATCTCGATCGTTCCCGCCATCGCGGGCGGCCGCCGCTAGCTCGCCACGGCCATGAACCCGGCAACCGTCACACGCTTCGCGCGCCAGCTCGCGCTGCCCGAGGTCGGCCCCGCCGGCCAGGAGCGCCTCGGCGCCGCGCGCGCCGCGATCGTCGGCGCCGCGCTCGCGGCGGAGATCGTGGCGCGTTACCTCGCCGCCGCGGGGGTCGGCGCGCTGAGGCTCATCGGCGGCGACACGGCGGCGCGTGACTGGGAGGCGGCGCTGCGCGGCTCGAACCCCGACGTCGCCGTCGAGCACGTGGCCCGACCCACGGACGGCCCGGGCTGGATGGAGGGGCTCGACGGCGCCGCGATCGTCGTCCGCGCCGACTTCGGCGACGACGCCATGCTGCCCGCCGCGATCCGGCGCGGCGTGCCGGCCGTCATCTTGCGCGGCACGGAGGCCGTCGCCGACGTCGTGTCGTTCCGCAAGCACGGCCCCTGCCCGCACGCGCCGCTCGACGTTGCCGCCGTCGCGGCCGTCCCGTTCCCCGACGGCGCCGCGAGCGTCGTCGCCGGGACGCTCGCCGCGAGCGAGGCGTTGCACGTGCTGCTGGGCGACGCGGCCCCCGCGCGCGCCAGCCGCGCCTGGCACCTGCGCGTCCCGCTCGACGGCGGCGACGCCATGGCCCAGGAGATCCCGTGGGCGCCCGAGTGCTTCGCCTGCGGAGGATCGGGCACCGAGATGAGCTTCGCGTGAGCCACGCCGCCGACGTCCTGCGCTCGGCCGCCGAGCAGCTCGCGCACATGGAGACGATCCGCCGCGCGCGCCTGCGCGTCGCAGAGCGCATCACGGACCTCATCGGCGACACCCCCATCGTGCGCCTGCGCGCCTTCGACAAGGACACGCCGGGTGTCGAGATCTGGGCCAAGTGCGAGTTCCTCAACCCGGGCGGCTCCGTCAAGGATCGCGCCGGCTACCAGATGATTCGCGACGCCATCCGCGGCAAGCAGCTCCAGCCCGGACAGGAGATCATCGACTCGACGAGCGGCAACACGGGCGTCGCCTACTCGCTCGTGGGCGGCGCGCTCGGCTATCCGGTGACGCTCGTCATGCCGGGCAACGTGTCGTGGGCGCGGCGCAAGATCTCGGAGGCCTTCGGCACCAAGCTGATCTTCTCCGATCCCATGGAGGGCTCGGACGGCGCCATCGTACTGTGCCGCAAGATCGTCGCCGAGCACCCCGGCCGCTACTTCTACCCCGACCAGTACTCGAACCCATCGAACCCCCTCGCCCACTACAACGGCACGGGCCGCGAGATCTGGGAGCAGACCGAGGGACGCGTCACGCACTTCGTGACGGGCATCGGTACGACCGGCACCGTCATGGGCACGGGCCGGCGCCTCAAGGAGTACCGTCAGGACATCGAGGTCTACGCCGTCGAGCCCGACGACGCGCTCCACGGCCTCGAGGGCCTGAAGTACATGGACAGCTCGATCGTGCCGACCATCTATCACCCCGAGGAGCTCGACGGCGTCATCGCCATGCCCACCGACGAGGCCTGGGACGTCTCGGACCGCCTCGCCAAGGAAGAGGGCCTGCTCGTCGGTCACTCGTCGGGCGCCTCGCTAGCGGGCGCGCTGCGCATCGCGCGCCGCCTCACCAAGGACGGCAGGGCGGGCGTCGTCGTCACGCTGTTCCCCGACCGCGCCGACCGCTACTTCGAGGCGCCCGTGACGACGCAGACGCCGGCCCCCAAATCATGAGAGACGTGAGCCCATGACGACCGTCGCCGCCCCCCACCCCATCGTGACCGCCGAGGCCCTCGCCGAGATGTATGCTCACGCGCGCCGCGAGTACCCGAACGAGTGCTGCGGCTTCGTCTACGGCGGCAAGGACGCGCCCACGGCCGGCCGCGCCGTCGCCTGCGTCAACATCCAGAACGAGCTGCACGCCCTCGATCCGAAGACGCACGAGCGCGACGCCAGCATCGCCTACAACCTGGGCGCGAGCGACCTCTTCAAGCTGCAGAAGAGCCTGCGCTCGGCCGAGCCCGTCAAGGTCATCTACCACTCGCACATCGACGTGGGCGCGTACTTCAGTCCCACCGACCAGGCGGCCGCGCAGATGGAGGGCGAGCCGAGCTACCCCGTCGAGTACCTCGTCATCGACGTGCAAAAGGACGGCGCGCGCGGCGCCGCCCAGTTCTGGTGGAGCGACGCCGAGAAGAAGTACGTCGAAGTGGGCCGCTATCCGGGACCCTGAAGTTATCGAGTAGAGTATCTCGGCGATGCTTCCCCTGTTCCTGCGCGCGTGCCGCGGCGAGGCCACGCCGCGCGCGCCGATTTGGGTCATGCGCCAGGCCGGGCGCTACCTGCCCGAGTACCGCGCCGTGCGCGAAAAGGTCAGCTTCCTCGAGCTGTGCAAGACGCCGGCGCTCGCGGCGGAGGTGACACTGCAGCCGCTCCGGCGCTTTGGCTTCGACGCCGCGATCCTGTTCTCCGATTTGCTCGTGCCTCTCGAGGCCATGGGGCTTGAGGTGCAGTTCACGGAGAAGGGCCCCGGTCTGCCCGCGCCCGTGCGCACGCCGGCCGACGTCGGGCGCGTCGCCACCTTCGACCCGGAGGCGCGCACGGGCTTCGTCATGGAGACGATCCGCCTCGTGCGCAAGGAGCTGCCCCCGGACGTCCCCCTCATCGGGTTCGCGGGCGCCCCCTTCACCGTCGCGACCTACGCGATCGAAGGCAAGACCGGCAAGACCTTCGGCGAGACGAAGAAGTTCTTCTACCAGCACCCCGCGGAGGCGCGCCGGCTGCTCTCGCTCATCGGCGAGGCGACGCGCGATTATCTGCTCGCGCAGGTGCGGGCCGGCGCCCAGGCCATTCAGATCTTCGATTCGTGGGTTGGCGTCGTGTCGCCGGACGACTGGGACGACTTCGTGCTCGAACCGACGCGCGTGCTCGTCGCCGCCGTGCGCGCCGCGGGCGTGCCCGTGATCTACTTCCCCAACGGCGCGACGACGATCCTCGACCGCGTCGCGAAGGTCGGCGCCGACGTCTACGGGATCGACTGGCGCCTTCCCCTCGACGAAGCGCGCGCGCGCCTCGGCGGCGCGGCGGCCGTGCAAGGCAACCTCGACCCGTCACTACTGCTCGGTCCCGTGAGCGTGCTCGAGAAGCGCGCCGTCGACGTCGTGCGGCGGGGCGGCAAACGCGGGCACGTCTTCAACCTCGGCCACGGCATCACGCCCGACGTGCCGGTCGACAACGTCGCGGCGCTCGTGGCGGCCGTGCGGGGCGCGTGATGTCGGTCTCGGCCAGCGCGCCCGAGGCGAGCACCGCGCACCCGACCGGCCCGCGCGACGCCGAGCGCGAGCCGCTCGGCGTCGTGCTGCTCAACCTGGGCGGGCCCGACTCGCTCGCGGCCGTCGAGCCGTTCCTGCGCAACCTCTTCGCGGACCCGGACGTCATCCAGCTCCCGCCCGTCATCCGCTGGTTCCAGCCCCTCTTCGCGCGCCTGTTGGCGCAACGACGCGGCCCCACGGCGCGCGCCGCCTACACGCAGATCGGCGGCCGCTCGCCCATCGCCGAGGAGTCATCGGCCCAAGCGGAGGCCGTGGCCGCGGAGCTCGGGCGGCGCGGCTGGCGCGCGCACGGCGTCGTCGCCATGGGGTGCTGGCACCCGTTCTCGGATGAGGCCGTGGCGCGCCTCGCCGAGGTCGGCATCCGGCGCGCCGTGGCCGTTCCGCTGTTCCC
>DATKFB010000331.1:0-7368 GCA_035544435.1 Polyangia bacterium | reverse complement strand
AAGCGCAAGAATCCGCCCTTGCCTACCGAGGTAGGGCCGAAGGTGGAGCCGCCCCGGGTGTTCCCGTGGGACGGCGTGACATGAACGAATTCCCGCGCCGGTTCGGAAACTATCTGCTCCTCAAGCCCCTCGCGCGCGGGGGGATGGGGGCGCTTTACCTGGCTCTGTCCGGGCCGGACGACTCGGCGAAGCTCTGCGTCATCAAGACGGTGCTCCCGCACCTGGCCGACAAGGAGTACCTGCAGCGCTTCCGCGACGAGGCCAAGGTCGTCGTGCGCCTGTCGCACGGCAACCTCGTGCCCGTCTTCGACTCGGGTCAGGTCGGCGGCGAGATCTACCTCGCGATGGACTACATCGACGGCAAGGATCTGCGCGCGACGTGGAACCGTTGCGCGAAGAAGGGCATCGCGTTCCCCATCGACGTCGCCGTGCACGTCACGAAGGAGCTCGCGCGCGGGCTGCACTACGCGCACACGTTCAGCGACATCAAGCTCGTGCACCGCGACGTCTCGCCGCCCAACGTGCTGCTCTCGTACAGCGGCGAGGTCAAGCTCACGGACTTCGGTCTCGCGGCGTCGACGCTCAAGATGGAGAAGACCGCGCCCGGCATCATCTACGGCAAGGTCAGCTACATGTCCCCGGAGCAGGCGCGCGGCGAACAGCCTGACGCGAGGACCGATCTGTATGCCGCGGGGATCATCCTGTGGGAGCTCTTGACGGGGCGGCAGCTTTTCCCGTCGGGCAAACCGCCGGGCGCTGGCAAGGACGCCATCACGGCCGAGGAGCTTCTGCGACGCGTGCGCGACCCCGAGGTCGTCGCGCCGTCGAAGCGGGCGACGCGCGTTCCGCCCGAGCTCGATCGCATCGCCCTCAAGGCGCTCGCGCCCAAGCTCGCGGACAGGTACGCGAGCTGCGAGGAGCTGCGCCAGGATCTCGCGACGTATCTCGCGCAGACGGCGCCCGGGATGGACTCGGTGCGCGTTGCCTCGTTTCTCAAGGACCTCTATGCCGCCGACATCGAGAGCGAGCGCCTCGAGCGCGAAGAGCTCGCGAGGACGGCGCGCGAGTGGTTCTCTTCGGGCGCGGCGCCCCGCGCGGCCATGGCGCCCGCGTCTCCACCGCCGCCGGCTCCGTCGGGCGGGCCGCGCAAGACGATGGTCCCGCCCGCGCCCTCCGTCGCGCCGCCGCCGCTCGGGCTCAAGCTGTCCGCGGGCGCCGCCAAGGCGGCCGGCGCCGACAACGCCGCGCGCGCCGAGCGCGGCACGCTCATCGCGGGCCCGACCCGGCATGACAAGGCGCTCGACAAGCGCACCAGCACCCAGGCCCTCGGCGACGCCAAGAAGACCGACGAGGTCACCCTCGGTGATCGGCCGAGCCAAACGGGGATGTCGGCCGCCGTCGTCGGGACGGTCGTGGGCGGCCGTTACTTCGTGCGGCGTCTGTGCGGCGAGGGCGGCATGGGGCGCGTCTACGAGGCCGAGCACACCGACATCGGCAAGCGCGTCGCGCTCAAGATCCTCCACCCCGCCTACAGCCAGACGCCCGATCTCGTCGAGCGGCTGCGGCGCGAGGCCCGCGCCGCTTCGAAGATCTCGCACCCGAACGTCGTCGACGTCACCGACTCAGGCACGACGCCCGACGGCGCGTTCTTCTTCGTCATGGAGTACCTCGAGGGCATCGAGCTCGGGGAGCTGATTTACAAAGAAGGGAAGCTCGACCTGCGGCGCGCGCTGCACATCGGAGGACAGATCTGCAGGGCGCTGCAGGCGGCGCACCAGGTCAACGTCATCCACCGCGACCTCAAGCCGGAGAACGTTCTCATCCTCTTGCGCGACGGGCAGCGCGACTTCGTCAAGGTGCTCGACTTCGGCATCGCCAAGAGCGGCGTCGACGGCGAGGACGAAAAGTCGGCCGACGGCAAGACGCCGCGGCGGCTCACGCACCCGGGCATGACGATGGGCACGCCCGAGTACATGGCGCCCGAGCAGGCGGCGGGACGGCCGGCGGATCCGCGCTCCGACGTCTACGCAGCGGGCGGTTTGCTCTACGAGATGCTCTCGGGGAAGCCGCCCTACGAGGGTTCGAACTTCATGGAGATCCTCCACAAGAAGGCGAACACGCTGCCTGCGCCGCTTTCGAGCCTGCGCGAGGACGTGCCAGCCTCCGTCGAGGCGATCATCATGAGCGCCCTCGCCAAGGATCCGACGGCGCGGCCGCAGTCGATGGAGGAGCTCGGGCGCGCGCTGCTCGACGTGGGCGGCATGGCCTATCCGAGCATCGGCAAGATGGACCTCGACTTCTTCGACGCCGCGGAGTCGGGGGCGGCGTCCACGGGCCAGCCGGCGCCGCCTTCGCCGACGCAGTCGTCGAGCGTGCTGACGCGCCTGCAGATGCTGGAGCGCAAGAAGGTCGTCATCGCGGCCGGCGGCCTCGCGGGCCTCGTCATCGCGTTTCTCGTCGTGGGCGGCCTCTCATCGAAGCACCCGCCCAAGTCGGCGCCGGTGGCCGTCGCGCCACCGCCCGTGGTGGCGTCCGCCGTCGTCGCGCCTCCCCCGTCGCCGCCGCTCGTCGAGGCCGCGCCGGCCGAGGGAGAGGGCGAGGTCGGGGCGGCCGAGCCTGAGCCAGAGAAAGAAGCCTCGAATCGGCGCGGCGCCAGGGGCCGTCGCGGGCGCGCGGCGCCGTCGGCGGCGGAGAGCAAGAAGCTGCTCAAGGAGGGTGAGCGCCTGCTGCACGCCGAGCGCTTCCCGGAGGCGCGCAGCATCTTCGAGAAGCTGACGCAGTCCAAGCGCGACCGTGGCCCGGCGCTCGTCGGCCTCGCCGAGATCTCGTTCCAGGAGAAGAACTACACGCAGGCCGTGAAGTCCGCCCAGCTCGCCGCCGAGCGTGGCGGCGGCGTGCGCGCGCGCGTGTTGCAAGGCGACGCCAACTTTCGGCTGAGCCATTTCAAAGAAGCCGCCAAGGCCTACGAGGATGCGCTCCGGCTCGATCCCGGGAACGCCAGCGCCAAGAGCGGGTTGACGCTCGCGAATAAGCGGATGTGAGCGCGGGGGGGGCGTCGCCCCCCCCCCGCTTCGTAAGGTGAGCCGGCGCGCGAGCTGGGCATCCGCGGGCTTGGACGCGCTCTCTGCGCTCGCTCTGGCGCCTTCGGATTAGGATGCGGGCGTGGGGCGGGCTTTCGCGGCGATTGGCTGGCTTCTCGTTCTCGCGGGGGTCGCGAAGGTTATTTCGTTGGCGCGGGAGCTGGCGACGGGGCGCGAGCTGCACGGGGTGGGGTTCGTGGGGTCGGAGGTTTGCGGGCGGTGTCATGGGGACAATTACCGAAGCTGGCACCGGACGTTTCATCGGACGATGACGGCGGAGGCGACGCCGGCCAGCGTGCTCGGGGCGTTCGATGGCGCGACCGTGCGGTCGGGTGGCGTCGTTGCGCGGATGGATCGCGACGGCGCGGGCCGGTTCCGCATGACGTTCTCGCGGGACGGCGGCGCGACGCGCTCCGTGACGGTCGCGCGCACCGTGGGCTCGCACCGGTATCAACAGTACCTCGCGAAGGTGGCCGGTACATACTGGCGGTTGCCCGTCGCTTGGCACGTCGAGGAGAGGCGGTGGTTTCCCATGACGGGCGCCTTCCTGTTCTCGGACGACAGGGAGACCTCGGCTGTGGGACGGCCCGTGTTCGGCGGCGGCGTGTTCGACCGGCACGTCACGCGCTGGAACGACAACTGCGTCTTTTGCCACAACGTGGGGCCCAATCCGCGCCTCGACACAGTGACGGGGGGGTTCGATACGACGACGGCCGAGCTCGGCATTGCCTGCGAGGCCTGTCACGGGCCCGGCGCGGCGCACGTGCGCGCGAACGCCGATCCCTTTCGCCGGCTGTGGTTGTGGGCGAGGGACACGTCCGATCCGACGATCGTCAATCCGGCGCGCCTGTCGCCCGCGCGCGCGGCGGACGTGTGCGGCCGCTGCCACGGGCAACGCCTCGCGGCCGACGTCGGGCCCTTCATGGCGCACGGCGATCCGTTCGTGCCCGGCGACGATCTTGCGCTCACGACGGAGCCTTTGTGGCGTGACACACCGCTCGCCGGCGCTCGGGCGGCTTTCGCGCCGCGCTTCTGGGCGGACGGCACGCCGCGATTGACCGCCTACGAGTACCAGGGGCTGCTCCAGTCGCGTTGCGCGCAAGAAGGGTCGCTCACCTGCACGACCTGTCACGGCATGCACGAGGGCGAGCCGCGGGGACAGCTGCGGGCCGGTCTGCGAGGGACGGCGGCGGACAGGATGTGCACGCGGTGCCACACGACGCTGGCCGACGGCGCGGCGGCGGCCCGCCACACCCACCACGAGGCCGCAAGCGCCGGCGCACGCTGCGTGGGTTGCCACATGCCGCGCGTCGTCTACGGCGTGCTGGACGTCCACCGCAGCCACCGCATCGAGGTCCCAGACCCGGCCCGCGCCGCGGCGGCGGGCCGCCCCGACGCGTGCACGGGATGTCATGCCGGCGAGACACCCGTCTGGGCCGCGAGGATGCGCGCGCGGCTGTGGGGCGGGAAGGCCCCGCGCGTGCCCGAAACGCCCGGGCCGCTCGAGGCGCTCTTCTCGGGCGATTCCGTCACGCGCGCCGTGTCGGCCGACGCGCTCGGACGGGAGCAGGTGCCGCTCGGTCCCGGGGCGCGCGCGGCGCGCGTGGGCGCGCTCCTCGAAGCCATGGCTGGCGACGACTATCCGGCCGTACGCCACCTCGCGTGGCGCGCGCTCGGGCGGCTGGGCGGCGACGCCGCCGGCTACGACCCGTCGGCGGACGGGCGCGCGCGCCGCGCCGCCGTCGTGCGCCTGAGCGCGCGGCCCGGGGGAGGAGGCACGAAGCCGGCGCCCGAGGTCGTGGCGCGCCTGCGCGCGCGCGCCGTCGGCGAGGACGTCGAGATCGGCGAGTAGTCGACGCGCGGGCCGCCGGGAGTATCCGGACCGCCGCGGGTTTACGAACCGAGAGAGGCGCCGGACGGCGGCGGGCGCGCGCCTTCCGCGAGCCACGAGAATGTTCTACGATGGCCGGCTCGAAAGCCCGAAATGACCGAAGTTTTTCCGCGCCGGTTCGGCAAGTACATCTTGCTCAAATCGCTCGCCCGCGGGGGCATGGGACAGATCTACGTCGCCGCGACGGGCGAGCCCGGCTTCCAGAAATTCTGCGTCATCAAGAAGGTCCTCGCCGAGCGCTCCGACAAGGGCAAGGCCAACCGATTTCTCGACGAGGCGAAGGTCGTGCTGCGCCTCGCGCACGCGAACCTCGTGCCCACCTTCGACGCGGGCGAGCACGACGGCGAGTTCTACATCGCCATGGAGCTCGTCGAGGGCAAGGACCTGCGCGACGTCTGGAACCGCTGCGTGCACACGCGCACGCGCATTCCCCTCGACGTCGCGCTCCACGTCGGGCGCGAGACCGCGCGCGCTCTCGCGTACGTGCACAGCTACGGCGACCTCAAGCTCGTGCACCGCGACGTTGCGCCGCCCAACATCTTGCTGTCCTACTTCGGCGAGGTGAAGCTCACCGACTTCGGGCTCGCGCGCAGCGTGCTCAAGCAGGAGCACACCGTCCCCGGCGTCGTCTTCGGGCGCGCCGCCTACCTCGCGCCCGAGCAAGCGCGCGGCGAGATCGCCGACGCGCGCAGCGACATCTACAGCCTCGGCGTCGTCACCTGGGAGCTGCTGACGGGACACCAGTACCTCCAGCTGCAGCACCTCGACGCCGCGACGGCGATGTCCCTCGTGCGCAACCCGCACCCCCAGCCGCCGTCGTCGAAGGCCGCCTGGGTCACGCCCGAGCTCGACGCCGTCATCATGCGCGCGCTCGCGGCCGAGCGCGAGGACCGGTACCAGTCGGCCGAGGAGCTGCGCCAGGCGCTCTCCGACGTCATCGGGCGCCTCTCGCCGCGCGCCGACGCCGAGCGCAGCGCGGAGTTCTTGCGCGCTCTGTGCGGCGACGCCGTGCGCGAGGAGCAAGCGGAGCGCGAGCATCTGCTCGGCGAGAGCACGAGCCTGCCGCCTGAGGACGCATCGGCGCCGCCGAGCCCTGCCGCGGGCCAACGCGACGAGGTCGAGCCCGCGACGCAGGTCTGGCGCCGCCCCGCCGAGCTGCCCGTCGTGAGCGGCCTCGCGGACCCGGAGGTCGAGGCGCCCGGTCGCCGCGACACGCCGCCGCGGGTCGACTTCACGGGCCGCATCATCGAGGGGCGTTACCGCATCCTGCGCGTTCTGGGCGAGGGGGGCATGGGGACCGTCTACGCCGCCGAGCACGTCGAGATCGGCAAGGGCGTCGCCGTGAAGATCCTCCATCCGGCGTATTCGCGTCAGCAGGATCTCGTCGAGAGATTCCGCCGCGAGGCGCGCGCCGCTTCGCGCATCGGCCACCCGCACATCATCGACGTCACCGACTTCGGCACGACCGAGGACGGCTGCGCCTACTTCGTCATGGAGCACCTCGACGGCATCGACCTCGCCGACGTGCTGTCGCACGAGCGCCGGCTCGATCCCGCGCGCGCCGCCGAGATCACGATCCAGATCTGCCGCGCCCTCGAGGCCGCGCACGCCGCGGGCGTCATCCACCGCGATCTCAAGCCAGAGAACATCTTCCTCGTGGCGCGCGACGGGCGCGCCGACTTCGTCAAGGTCCTCGACTTCGGCATCGCGCGCAGCCTGGGCCAGGACACGCGGCGCCTCACGAACCCCGGCATCGCCATGGGCACACCTGAGTACATGGCGCCCGAGCAGGCCCTGGGCGGGCTCGCGGACCGCCGCAGCGACATCTATTCCGTGGGGGCGTTGCTCTACGAGATGGTGACGGGCACTCCGCCGCACGGCGAGGCCGAGGAGGCGTCGCCGCTCCGGAAGCAGGAGCCGCCGCGACCGCCGCGCGAGCTGCGCCCCGATCTGTCCGCAGAGCTCGAGACGGTGATCCTGCGCGCCCTCGAAGCCGATCCGTCCAAGCGCCAGCAGCGCATGGCTACGCTCGAGTACGATCTGACGAAGACGCAATGGGGCCGGCCGCGCGCCGTCTCCGATTTGCTGGGACTTCGGGAGCCGGAGGTGCGCGTCGAGGAGAGCGGCGGCACGCGCGATCGTCTCGCGGCCAACCCGAGGGAATCGTCCCCCGCGGGCGGCGTGGAAAGCGGACCGGCGCGCCGGACGCCGCCCGCGAGCCCGGGGCCCGTTCTCGCGCCGCCGGCGGCGGCCGCCGCAGGAGCAGCGCCCCGCGCCGACGCCGCGACGACGGAGGCCGCCGCGGCCGGCGGACGCGCCCTGCGCTTTTGGGGGCCGCTCGCCTTGCTGTCGGCCGGCGCCGTCCTGGCGGTTCTTGGTTACCGGCAAATGCCTTGG
>DATKFB010000330.1:0-3573 GCA_035544435.1 Polyangia bacterium | reverse complement strand
CAAGAGGCCCATGACGGTGTTCTTGATGCCGCCCTCGCCGCCGAAGAGCGAGGTCCCCCCGAGGACGACCGCTGACACGCCGTCGAGCAGCATGTCGTCGAGGCCGTAGCTCTGGGCGCTGCCGAGTCGGCCCGTGTTCAGCATGCCGGCGGCGCCCGCCGAGGCGCCGCAGATGGCGAGGCAAGCGGCGACGATGTTCTTGGTGTTGACGCCGCTGAGGCGCGTCGCCTCGCGGTTGCTGCCCGTCATGTAGATGAGCCGGCCGAACCGTGTGTACTGGAGCACGACGTGCCCGAGCACGAGGACGGCGATGCCCGTGAGGACGACGACGGGCATGCGCAACGGATCCTTCGTGCCGAGGTAGGCCCCGCCGAGGTATTTCAGCGCCGGCGGGATCGTGTACACGATGTTGCCCCGCGTGATGTATTGGGACAGCCCCGACGCGATCTGCATCGTCGCCAGCGTCGCCACGAACGAGGGCAGTCCGACCCGTGTCGTGACGACCCCGTTGAGCGCGCCGAGCGCCCCGGCCGCGGCGAGCGCGATCACGACCGCCAAGGCCTGCGGCAAGCCGGCCTTGCCGAACAAGATCGACGCGATCACGCCCGCCATCATGGCGACCGAGGCGATGCTGAGGTCGATCTCGCCGCACAAAAGGACGAACGTCACGCCCGTCGAGACGACGGCCAACGTCGCGATCTGCGCCAGGATGTTGCGGAAGTTCACGACGTTGAAGAAGCTGTCGGTCGCGATTCCGAAGAAGAGCACGAGCAGCACGAGCGTCGCGAAGGGCGCCAGATCGCGCGCGCGTCGCCTGATCCACACGGCGATCCCTTCCGACGGTCCCGAGGGCTTTTCGCTCACAGCTATTTCACTCATGGGGCTCCACGCCATCCTTACGCATGGCTCATCAGGTTCTCGTGGCTGAGCTCCGGACCGCTGAGCTCGGCGGTGATCCGACCTTTACGCATGACGAGCGATCGATTGCAGATCCTGAGGATGCCCTCGGGCTCCGTCGTCACGAAGAGAATGGCCACGCCTTCCTCGCTGAGACGCTTGACGATCGCGATGACCTCTTCCTTGGCGCCGACGTCCATGCCGCGCGTCGGCTCGCAGAGGATGAGCACGCGCGGCCGCTGCGTGAGCCACTTGGCGAGGACGACTTTCTGCTGGTTGCCGCCGCTCAGCGCCCCCGCGGGAAGCAGGGGGTTGGGCGGCCGCATGCCCGTGTTCCGGATCTGGTCCTTGGCGATCTCGATCTCGGCCTTCTCGTCGAGCCAGAACGGTACGAGTTCGCGCAGGTGCGCCACGGTGATGTTCTTGAAGATCTCCTTCTGCATCGACAGCGCGAAGCGCCGATCCTCGGGCACGAAGGCGATGCCGGCGGCGCAGGCGCGCGTCGTGTTGCCGAGCCGCAGCGGTTGCTTGTCGATGGCGACCGTGCCTGCGTGGAGCGGCTCGGCGCCGAACAGGCAGCGCGCGAGCTGAGTCTGTCCGGCGCCCATGAAGGCGAAGAGGCCGAGGATCTCGCCCCTCTTCACGCTGAAGGAGATGTCGGAGAAGGCGCCGAGCTTGGTGACTCCCGAGACCGAGAGCACGTCGTCCGCGGCGGCCTTCGGGTCGCCTCCGGTCTTCTCGCGGGCTTCCGCGACGGCGTGCGCCGAGTCCTCGTAGAGCGCGTTCAGGTTGGGGGAGTTGCCGATCATGAGCTCGACCATCTGTCGCTTGGTCGTGTCCTTCGTGGCGAGCGTGGCGACGTTGCGGCTGTTTTTGAGCACGGTGATGCGATCGGTGATCTCGAGGACGTCGTCGAGGAAGTGCGAGATGAAGACGAGGGTCTTGCCCTGGTTCTTGAGCGCCTTGATGAAGTCGAAGAGACGGCGCGTCTCGGGCGGCGACAGCGCCGACGTGGGCTCATCGAGGATGATGGTGTCGGCGCCGCTGAAGATGACGCGCGCGATCTCGACGAGCTGCTGATTCCCCACGGGCAAGCTGCCCATGGGGAGCGTGACGTCGATGTCGAGCCCGAGCTCGTTGATGTGCTCTTGCGCGACCTTGTTGAGCCCCTTCCAGTCGACGAAGCCGCGCTTCGTGGGCAGGTGGGGACCGAAGATGTTCTCGGCGACGGTGAGGTGCGAGAACGTGCTGAGCTCCTGGTAGACCATCCCGATGCCGCGCTCCTGGGCGTCGACCGGCGCCGCGAAGCGCACAGGCGCGCCACGGAGCTGCATCTCGCCTTCATAGTCGCTGTAGAGGCCGGCGAGCAGCTTCATCATCGTGCTCTTGCCGGCGCCGTTCGCGCCGATGAGACCGTGCACCTCGCCGACCTCGAGCTCGAAGTGCACGTTGTCGAGCGCGAGCACGCCCCCGAAGCGCTTGGAGACGGCCTTTAAGGTCAGCAGGGGCCCAGGCACGGCGGCCGTCACAGGAGGAAGTGAGCTTCCATGAAGGCCATGCCTTCGGCGATCTCTTTGGTCACGACCGGGCCGTCGATCTGGATGTGCTTGGGGATGTCCTTCGTCCCCGTCGCGGCGAGCGCCCCCACCACCATCGCGCCCCAGTGGATGCGCACCGACGAGTTGCGGACCGAGACGAGGAGGCGGCCGTCCTTGACGGCCTCGATGGCCTCGGGCATGGCGTCGACGCTGCCGAGCTTGATGTCGCGGCCCGCGTTCTTGATGACCTTGGACGCCGCGAGGCTCATGTCGTCGCTGTGGAAGAACGCGGCGTCGATCTTCGGGAACTTCACGAGGTAGTCCTCCCACAGCTTCGCCGTCTTGTTGACGTCCCACTCGGCGCTGTCCTCGGACAGGACCTTGATGTTCGGGTAGCGCGCGGCCGCGCGCCTGAAGCCGTCGCCGCGTCTCCGCGCGCCGCTGTGTCCGAGCGCGCCTTGCGTATGGATGACGTTGCCCGCGCCGCCAATGGCCTTGAAGAGCGTCTCGGCGACGGTCTCGGCCATGGCGACGTTGTCGGGCTCGAGGAAGGTCGTCACGCCCGGATCGTCCTTCGCGATGATGGTGTCCATCTGGATGACCGGGATGCCCTTCTTGATCATCTGCTGCACCGGATCGACGAGCGTGTCGATGCCGAAGGCCTGGATGGCGACGAAGTCCCACGGCTTGGTGGCCATGTCGTCGACCGCTTGACGTTGCTTGTCGATCGAGAGGCCGCCGTCGTACCAGGTGACGTCGATGCCGAGCCACTTGCTCCACTGCTCGGTGGTGGCCTTGCCCTGCGCCGGCCACGAGTTGGCGAGGCCCGCGTTCACGAAGCCCGCCTTGAGCTGCCGGCCAAACGGGAAATTCCCGCCCGGTCCTTCGCCTGTCTTCCCCTTGCAGGCCGCGAGAAAAAGCGCGCTCATCGCCGCGCCTCCCAAGAGCCCGCGGCGACCTAGTTGTTCACCGGACTGCGGCTTGCCGTCACTCATGTGGTCTCCCTCGTTTGCGGCTCCGCGGACTTCGTGAGCGTCGCATATGATTTGGCAGATGCGGGTTCAAGGATTCGCGCCCGCCGGCAGACGAACGGACACTCGGCCCGAAGGTGTTGGGGGGCGAGCGATTCGAGAAGGTG
>DATKFB010000329.1:0-2570 GCA_035544435.1 Polyangia bacterium | reverse complement strand
CTCGCGGACGGTCTTCACGGCGTCGTCGCCCCGCTGGTCTCGTCGGCGCCCCTCGTTCGCGGCGGCCCGCCCGCGGTCCGCTCGCACCCGGCCGTCGCCGCCACGCGCGCCTCGCTCGGCGTCGCGTCGCCCGTCGTCATGTCCGTCGCGCGGCTCGTGCCCATCAAGGGGCTGGACCTGCTCGTGCGAGCCTGCGCCCGACGGGCGGGCGACGTGGCGGCGCTGCCGCTCGTCGTCGTCGGCGACGGGCCCGAGCGGGAGCGCCTCCGCGATCTCGCGCGCGGCCTCGGCGTTCCCCTGCGGCTCGTGGGCGCCGTGCCGCGGAACGACGTCGCCGCTTGGCTGAGCCTCGCGACGGTCTACGCTCAGCCCTCGCGGACGCTGGCCAACGGGCGTGCCGAGGGGCTGCCGCTCGCGACGCTCGAGGCGCTCTCGTGTGGGCTGCCCGCCGTGGTCTCGGACTCCGGCGGGCTCGCCGAGCTCGGGGCCCGGCACCCCGCCGCCGTCCGCGTGGTGCCCGCGGGCGACGTCACTTCGCTCGCCACCGCCCTGCGCGCAGAGGTGCTCAAAACCGGGGTCGGGGTTAACGTTCTGTAACCGCCGTGTAACGAAATTCGCACCCAATCGACCCCGAAACCGCGCAACGGGGTACGCACCTGACGGGCCGCCCACGTATAAAGACTTGATAGTACTGGCATCTGCGTCTCGGCACGTGGCGTGCTGTGATACGGGGTCGATGGGTGTTGGTTCCCCACGCGCTGCCGCAGACCCCGAGATCTCGGTGGTCCTGGCGGTCGGTAACGCCGAAGACAAGGTCGGTCACCAGATCCGCAGTGTCGCCGGACACTTGCGGGGACTGGGGCTGGCCTTCGAGATCCTCGTGGTCAACGACGGCTCGTCGGACAACAGCCTGTCGATCGCGACGCTCCTCGCGTCCAGCGTGCCCGAGCTGAGGGTGCTGTCGCGCAACGTCTCGGGGCGCGCCTTCTTGCGGGGCACCTCCGAGGCGCGCGGCGCCGCCGTCGTGTTGCTCGAGGCTGAGCGAACCGTATCGTTCGCGCCGCTCGGCTGGGCGCTCTCGCGCCTCGCGGCCGGTCGCGAGGCGGTGATCCTGCGCGGCCGCTACATCGTGGCGCGCCGGCTCATGGCGCTGCCGGTGATCGTGCGCGCGAGCGGGCCGGGCCTGCTCTTCGAGCCGATCTTCGAGCGGCGCGCGCAGGAGCTCGGCATTGACGTCGTCGGGTCCCGGCGCAAGCGCCCCACGCCGCTGCTGCTCCGTCCCGTGTTGCGGTTCTTGGCCGCCTGAGGGCGGTTCCTCCGCGGCCGGGCCGCGCGCGCTCCGACGGGCGCCCCGTGCTAGGCTAGTCCGTCATGCTGTCGTTCGTCATTGCCATCGTCGGGCTGGGACTGCTCATCGTCCTTCATGAGGGTGGGCACTTCCTGGTGGCCCGCCTGTGCGGGATGCGGGTCGAGCGCTTCTCGATCGGATTCGGTCCGACGCTGCTCGGCTTCAAGTGGGGCGGCACGACGTTCCAGATCGCGCCCGTCCCCCTCGGCGGCTTCGTCCAGATCACGGGGCTCAACCCCAACGAAGAGTTCGACAAGAACGATCCCAACGTCTATCCGAACCGTCCGCGCTGGATGCGCCTGCTCACGATCCTCGCGGGTCCGGCGGCGAACTACTTCACGGCGTTCGTCCTCATGCTCGTCGTGCTGCTGGCGTACGGCATGCCGTCGAAGACGCAGAAGATCATCGAGCCCGTACCCGGAAAGCCGGCGGTGGCGGCAGGCCTCAAGGCCAATGACGTGCTCGTGTCGGCGAACGGGCAGCCGGTATCGGCCGATGCGCCCATCAGCGACGTCATTCGCGCGGGCGGAGGCGCTCCCGTCACGATCGGCGTGCTCCGGTCCGGCAAGCCCATGACTTTCGTCGTGACGCCCGAGCGCCAATCTTCGGGCGCCTATCAGGTGGGCATCCAGATCGGCGCCATCGACGCCCGCACGCCTGTTGCCGTGGGCGCGGCGCTCAAGGAAGCCGTCGTCTACCCGTACTACACGTCGGTCGGCATTCTGGTCGGGCTGTCCGACATGATCCGCGGACGCGTGCAGGCCGATCTCGAAGGGCCCATCGGCATCACGAAGAAGATCGCGAAGGCCGCCGATCGCGGGGCCGTCGACTTCCTCGGCATCATCATCGTGCTGTCTGTCTACCTCGGGCTCTTCAATCTGCTGCCGCTGCCGGCGCTCGACGGCGGCCGCGCGCTGTTCCTCGCCATCGAGTCGATCACGCGCAAGCGCGTGAACCCGCGCATCGAGGCGGCGGTCCACACGGCGGGGTTCGTCCTGCTGCTCGGCGTGCTCGTCATCGTCAGCTTCAAGGACATATTCGGCAAGGGCTAGGCGGGCGGCCCGTGGCGCGGCGCTCGTCGCGGATCCACCGCGGGCTCACGGGGACGCGCGCGCTCGTCGGGACGCGGTACCTCGCGGATCCGGAGCTGCGCCGCGAGTACGCGGAGGAGATCGCGCCGCGGACGGGCGCGGCGCTCGCGAAGATCCTCGCCGAGCTCTAC
>DATKFB010000328.1:0-6105 GCA_035544435.1 Polyangia bacterium | reverse complement strand
TTCTTGCCGAGCTTGTTCTTCGAATAGTCGACTGGCATGTGGGCCTCCGTTGTCACAACGCTGGGCGGCAACTATTTTTCCCCACATCTGCGGCGCGCCGACGCAAAGAACCCGGCCCTGACCTTACGCAATCGGTTCGTCGCACTCCGCTCGCACGACGTCCTCGAGGGACTCGCGCCGCGCGACGAGCGTGGCCTTGCCGTCGTCCCACCAGACCTGCGGGGCGCGGCCGAGCGAGACGTAGTTCGAGCTCATGGCGGCGCCGTAGGCGCCCGCGTCGTGGAGGACGAGCAGGTCGCCGACGTCCGGTCGCGGGAGCGGGCGCGGGTCGAGCAGCTCGTGGTCGTCGCGCGTGAAGACGTCGCCGCTCTCGCAAAGCGGGCCCGCGACGACGAATGGCTCGGGCGCGCGCGCCGCGCCCTTCCCTACGATCGAGATGTGGTGGTACGCGCCGTACATCGCGGGACGGACGAGATCGTTGAAGCCGGCGTCGACCATGAGGAACTCGTGTCCGGGACCCTTGGCGTTCGCGTTCGTCTTCTTGATGTCCTTGACGCGCGCGACCAGCAGCCCGGCGCCCGCGACCGAGTAGCGCCCCGGCTCGATCTCGATGCGAATGGGCCGCCCCGCGATCTTGGCGAGTCGCGCCGCCGCGTCCACGAGCACGGGGCGATACCACGCGAGGTCGTACTCCTGGGCGCCCGGCCGGTATGGGTACGGCAGGCCGCCGCCCAGGTTCACGGCCTCGACGTCGGGGAATCGCGGCAGTATGTCGGCGTAGACATCGACGAGCTTGCGCATGTTCTCGTCGAACTCGCGCACCTGGGGGCCCGTGCCGATGTGCGCGTGCAGCGACGTGATGGGCAGCTTCGCGGCGGCCGCGCGCTCGCGCAGCGCGCCCAGCGCCTCGTGCCACACGCCGTGCTTCGACGACGGGCCGCCCGTGTCGCACGACTCGACGTGGCCGTGGCCGAAGCCCGGGTTCACGCGCAGCGCGATGGGCCCGCGATAACCCGCGCCGCGCAGCTCGTCAATCATGCCGGGAGACCCGACGTTCGGCAGCACGCCGTGCTCGAGCACGGTCGTGAGCGCGTTGTCGCGCAGCACGTCGACGGTGAGCATGACGACGGGCGGCGTCGCGCCCATGGGGAAGCCAGCGCGGCGCGCGCGCAGGACCTCGTTGCCGCTCACGGCGTCGATCCAGAGTCCGGCCACGCGCACGGTCTCGAGCACCTTCCAGCCCGAATTCGCCTTCATGGCGTAGCGCGCCTGCAGCGCCGGGCCGTCGGTGAGCGCCTGTAGCCGCCCGAGCCGGCGGCGCACCTCGCCGCCGTCGGTCAAATAGAAAGGCGTGCCGACCTGATCGGCGAGCTTTTCGAGCGGATAATGTTCGAGATCGAGCGAAGGCATCGGGCGCACTATAGCGTGCGACGCGCTCAGGGCGCGCGGCGCTTGCGCCGGCCGGGACGCGCCGAATCGTCGTCCTCGACGAGCACGGGATCGATCAGCAGCGCGCGGCCGACGCGCTGCACGCGGAAGTGCGCGACGAAGCTCTCGGGCGCGTGGCGCTCCATGGGGCGGCCGCAGGTGTCGCAGGGCGGCGCGCGCTCGAGGCAGGGCGCGCACAGGAACTCGCCGCGCTTGACCTCGAGCTCCCAGCGCAAGCGGTCGGCGCCCTTGAGGCGCGCCGTGACATCGGCGCAGAAGCCCGGGTATTCCGTGGCGCAGCAGCTGCAACGGCGCAGGACGAGGTGCCCCTCGAGGCGCTCGAGCTGACTGCGAAAGCCGGTCGCGACGACGCCCGTGCCGATGCACACAGGGCACGGCTCCTCGAGGCTGCGCGTGATGGCCTTGCGGATGAAGTCGGATGCGTTCGGCATGGCGAGCAGCGCCTGCACCATGGCCGGCTCGGCGCGGAAGGCGAAGACGCGCCCGATGGGGCGGCGCCCGCGCGGAACGTCGCGGGCGTCGAGATCCGTTCGCCGCTGGCGGGTCATCCGCGGTATTTTTACCTCTGAGCCGCTCGCTTGGGGCCCGAATCGCAAAGGAGGCGACGAGTGCGTCATTCTTTTCGAGTGTGGTCAGTGATCGTGGCGACGTCGATGGGCGTCGGGTTGGGTTTCGTCGGAACCTTCGGGGGAACCTTCGGGGGAACCTTCGGCGAAACCTTCGGGGACGGCATCGCGCAGGCCAAAAGCAAGAGCGCGCCTGCGGCCGGCCCGAAGCGGGACGTCAACGCCTGTGGCTGTTACAAGGACGGCGCCGGCGAGTGTCTCTGCGGCAAGAAGGGCAAGTGCGCCTGCCCCGGCGACTGCGAGCCCAAGGGATGCGAAGAGAAGCGCAACAAAGAGATCCAGAAAGAGGTCGCCGCCGAGACGAAGAAGGCGCACGAAGCCGACAAGAAGCAGCGCCAGTCCTCGCGCGCCTCCGAGACGAAGGCGCGCAAGGCCAAGCCCAAGCCCAAGCCCGACGGCACGGGCCAGTAGCCGAGGCCGCGGCGGGCTTCTATCGCGCGAGCTTGCTGCGCTTCGCGCCGTAGCGCAGGTAAATCACCATCCCGACCGCCAGCCAGATCGCGAAGCGCCACCAGTTCGTCGCGGGCAAGCCGGCGATGAGCGCGAGGCAGGCGACGGCGGCGAGCACGGGCGTCACGGGATAGCCGGGGCACCGAAATGGGCGCGCGCGCTCGGGCTCGCGGACGCGCAGCGCGATCACGCCCACCGCCACGAGCAGGAACGCGAACAGCGTGCCGATGTTCGTGAGCTCGAGGGCCTGATCCTGCGTGACGAACGTCGGCGTCACGCCCACGAAGACGCCCGTCAGCACGGTGCCGAAGGCGGGTGTGCGGAAGCGGCCGTGAACGCGCGCGAAGGCAGGCGGCAGGAGGCCGTCGCGCGCCATCGCGAAGAGGATGCGCGGCTGGCCGAGCTGGAAGACGAGCAGCACGGCGGTCACGGCGATGACGGCGCCGAGCGACATGAGCGTCGCGAGGCGGTCGAGCCCGGCGGCGCGCAGCGCGCGCGCGAGTGGATCGCCGGTGGCGAGCAGCTCCGACGGCACGAGGCCCGTCATGACGGCCGCGACGGCGACGTAGAGCACCGTGCAGATGCCGAGCGACCAGAGCATGCCGCGCGGCAGATCGCGCTGCGGCACGCGCGTCTCCTCGGCGAGCGTCGAGACGGCGTCGAAGCCGATGTACGAGAAGAACGCCAGCGAGGCGCCCGTCCACACGCCGCGGAAGCCGTGCGGCGCGAACGGGTGCCAGTGCGCGGGCTCGACGTACGCCGCGCCCACGCCCACGAAGCCGAGCACGAGCACGAGCTTGAGCAGCACCATGCCGGCGTTGAGGCGGGCGCTCTCGCGCACGCCGCGTACGAGCACGAGCGTGAGCGCTGCCACGACCAGCAGCGCCGGCAGGTTGAAGCCGACGACGAGCGGCCCGAACGGCGTGTGCAGCACGGGCGCGATCGCGCGCAGCGCCGGATCGCGCGCGACGGTCTGCAGGTCGGTGGCCATCCAGGCCGGGAAGTCCAGTCCGAACGCGCCGCGCAGGAAGGAGCGCAGATAGTCCGCCCAGCTCTGCGCGACATAGATGTTGCCGACGGCATATTCGATGATGAGGTCCCAGCCGATGATCCAGGCGAAGATCTCGCCGAGCGCGACGTAGGAATAGGTGTAGGCGCTGCCCGCGACGGGCACCATGGCCGCGATCTCTGCGTAGCAGAGCGCGCACAGGCCACAGGCTACGGCAGTGAACAGGTACGACAGCACGAGCGCCGGCCCCGCGCCCGGGTGCTGCGCGCTCCCGGCCGCCATCTCGCCCACGCTCGAGAAGATACCGGCGCCCACGACGGCGCCCACGCCCATGAGCGTGAGGTCGAACGCGCCCAGCGTGCGGCGCAGACCGCGCCCCGCCGCGCCCTCTCCGGCCCGCTCCACCTCGCCCAGCACGGCGTCGGCGCGCTTGCGGCGGAGGAGGTCGGCCAGCTTCACGCAGCGACCGTGCCGGCTCGTGCGCGCCCCGTCAAGCCGCCGCCACGAATCTGCACATTCGGTCCGATTCGGCCTAAAGTCGCCCCCACGAGATGGAGATCTCCGCCAAGGGAGTCCTGTTCGCCTCGCTGGCGGTCGTGGGCGTGGTGTTCGTCGCCGTCTGGGTGCGCGAGGCGCGGCGCGCGCGGCCGCCCGGCGCGCTCGTGTGGCCCACGCCGCTCCAGCTCGGCATCGGCTTCGTCACCGACTTCCTCGACACGCTCGGCGTCGGCTCGTTCGCGACGACGACGTCGATGTTCAAGCTCGGCGGCGTCGTCGCCGACGAGAACATCCCTGGCACGCTCAACGTCGGCCACGCCGTCCCCACGTTCGCCGAAGCCATTATTTTCATTCTCGTCGTCAACGTCGAGATGACGACGCTCGTGCTCATGATCGCCGCCGCCGTCGTGGGCGCGTGGCTGGGCGCTGGCGTCGTCGCGCACTGGCCGCGCCGCCGCGTTCAGCGCGGCATGGGCGTGCTCCTGTTCGCCGCGGCGGCCATCATCGTGGCGCGCCTCACGAAGACGGTCCCGGGCGGCGGCGACGCCCTCGGCCTCACGGGCGCGCGCCTCGCCGCGGGCCTCGCGGGGAACTTCGTGCTGGGCGCCCTCATGACGCTGGGGATCGGCCTTTACGCCCCGTGCATGATCCTCGTCTCGCTCCTCGGCATGAACGCCACGACGGCCTTCCCCATCATGATGGGCTCGTGCGCGTTCCTCATGCCCGCGGCGAGCATCCGGTTCGTGCGCTCGGGCCGCTACGACCTGCGCGCCGCGCTCGGCCTCACGCTCGCGGGCACGCCCGCCGCCGTCATCGCGGGCCTCGTCGTGAAGTCGTTGCCCGTCGCCGCGGTCAACTGGCTCGTCGTCGGCGTCGTCGTCTACACGGCGTCCGCCATGCTCAGATCGGCGCGCTCGACGGGTGCGCCACTCGCGGCGCCGGCCACGAAGGAGAGTGCTTGATGCCCGAAGCTCCCGGCAATCCGCTGCTGGCGACTAAGTCGATCGACCAGCTCCGCACCGAAGCCGACGCCGCCCACGGCCTCAAGCGCACCCTCGGTCCCTGGGACCTCGTCATGCTCGGCATCGGCGCCATCATCGGCGCGGGCCTGTTCGTCCGCACGGCCGCCGCGGCCGCCAACAACGCCGGCCCGTCGGTGACGCTCGGCTTCGTCGTCGCGTCGCTCGGCAGCGCCTTCGCGGGCCTCTGCTACGCCGAGATGGCGTCGATGATCCCCATCGCCGGAAGCGCGTACACGTACACCTACGCCACGATGGGCGAGCTGCCCGCCTGGATCATCGGCTGGGACCTCATCCTCGAGTACGCCATCGGCGCCGCCACCGTCGCCATCGCCTGGAGCGAGTACCTGAACAAGCTCCTCCAGTACTTCGACCTTTCGGTGCCGTACGCCTGGTCGCACTCGCCGTTCGAGCGCCTCGTCGACGCGAGCGGCGCCGTCACGGCGCACGGCCTCATGAACGTGCCGGCGCTCTTCATCGTGGCCGTCCTCACGCTGCTCCTCATCCGCGGCATCCAGGAGTCGGCCTTCGTCAACGGCCTCATTGTCATCACGAAGGTCGCCATCGTCGTCCTCGTCATCGTGCTCGGCTGGGGCTACATCAATCCCGCCAACCACGTCCCGTACATCCCGCCCGCCGGCACCTTCGTCGACGCACAGGGGATCGCCCACCACTTCGGCGGCCTCATGGGCATCCTGGGCGCGGGCGGTGTCGTGTTCTTCGCCTTCATCGGGTTCGACGCCGTGTCGACGGCCGCGCAGGAAGCCAAGCAACCCAAGCGCGACATGCCCATCGGCATCCTCGGCTCGCTCGTCATCTGCACCGCGCTCTACATCCTATTCGCGCACGTGCTCACCGGCCTCGCCCCGGTCGACTTCTTCCGCCACGCGGGGAGCGAGGCCTCGGTCGCCAAGGCGATCGACGCCTTCATGCCGGGCTACACGTGGTTGTCGAACGCGGTGACGGTCGCGATCCTGGGCGGCTTCTCCTCGGTCATCCTGGTCATGCTGATGGGGCAGTCGCGCGTCTTCTATTCGATGAGCAAGGACGGCCT
>DATKFB010000327.1:0-2750 GCA_035544435.1 Polyangia bacterium | reverse complement strand
AGCTTGGGGAAGGGAGTGGCGCTCGCGGCGTTGCAGAAGTTGACCTTCTTGATCATGGGCGGCGGATTGGCGCGCTCGCGCGCCGCCGTGGCGCGCCTCGCGCTGAAGGCTCGCTGCACCTTCTCGTTCGCGTGCCCGAGCGCCGCCACCATGGCCTTCCAGACCGGCTGCGCCGCGGCGTCGGTGGCGTCGACCTCGGGAACGAGCGCCACGAGGCCCGCGAGATCCGCGAGCATCGTCGGATCGACGCGCGGGTCGGCCAGCGACTCGGCGAAGGCCGGCACGAGCACGCGATCGCGAAGCTCGACGAGATCGCTGCCGTCGATCTGGCACCAGAGCAGCCGCGCGTGCAGGTGGCTCACCGTCCCGCCCGCCTCGGCGCGCGTCTGGCGCAGGAGCTTGCGCAGCGGCTCGTCGTAGTCGCCGTGCGATTCGCCGAACGAGCTCAGCATGACGTCGACGAGCTTGCCGCGGCACTCGGGATCGCAGGTCGGGCCGAAGACGTAGGCCGTGAGCCACTTGCGCCGGGCGGCGTGAAAGGCGTCGAGCGACGCGGCCTCGGTGGGCGACACGAGCTCGCCCGTGCGCGCCGTGGCGAGCATGAGCGCCGCCACGAGGCGCGCGCCGGTCGACGTGCTCTCGAAGCGTTCGATCTCCTTCCACTGCCTCCGCTCGTAGAGGTCCTGGAGGTACGGCTCGAACAGCCAAGACAACCGGCCCGCGATCTCTTGGACCTCGCGCTCATCGTGCAGCAGCGCCAGCGGCCCCGCGCTCGCGTTGCCGCTCGCGAGGCTCGCGTTGAGCTCGTCCTGGATGACGTCGGCGATGGCGTCCGAGCGCCCGGAGAGCGCGTCGTCCTTGCAGATCTCGGCCGCCTTCTCGACACCGAAGCGCTGCAGGCAGGTCATCTTGAAGCCCTGCGAGAGCTGCTCGTAGTTCTTGTTGGCCGTGCTCTCGAGGACCGAGCGCATGTAGCTCGGGTTGTCGCGCCCGAGCTCGAGCGCGTAGGAGACGGCGAGCTCCGGGTCGATGATGGCACCGCGCGTGAGCGAGAGCAGCACGCCGAAGCGCTGGTCGGCCGTGTTCGGCCCCTGCGTCGACAGCACGTTGAGGTTCTTCGAGAGGATGTCGGCGCGCGTGATGCGCCAGTCGTTATCCGCCTTGGTCTTGGCGATGGCCTGCTCCGAGAGCGACTGCTGCTCGGCCGTCTTCGATTGCCGGTACTGCCAGACGGACGTCGCGATGAGCCCCGCCACGCCGATGACGAAGCTCGACAGGAAGCCCGAGTACGTCTGGATGAAGTGCCCGAACTTCGAAACTTCGTGCGGGCTCGGGGGCGTCTCGTCGCTCACGGCCCGGAGGATATAGTATCGGCGGCCTTCATGCAGTGGCTCGAACAGCCCCACGTCAAGTGGGCCGTCCCCATCCCATTGCTGCTGGCCGTTGCCCCGCTCGTGTGGGCGTTCTTCCGGCGCACGTGGCGCGAGCTCGACGAAGAAGCCTTCGCGTACCGGCGCGCGCTGCACGAGCGCGGCGAGGTCGACTATCGCCCGCTCGTGGCGCTCTCGCTCGCGGCGCTCGTGCTGATCCTTCAGGAGTACTACGGCCGCGCGGACACCTACACGAACCTCGTGCGCCCGTGGCTCGAGCGCCGCGAGACCGCACACCCCGACGGCTGGGTCGACTTGTCGTTGTACGACGAGCTGTACCTGCGCACGTGGTGGGCCATCACGCGCGTGGGCGGCTACCTCCTGCCGCTCGCCGTGTGGCCGCTCTTCTTCCGACGCGACAACCTGCTCGACTTCGGCCTGCGCCCGCGCGGCTTCCGCGAGCACGCGTGGATCTACGCGCTGTGCGTCTCGCTCATGGTCCCCATCCTGCTGGTCGTGAGCCGCCAGAAGGACTTCGTGAGCTACTACCCGCTCTACAAGCTGGCCGGGCGGTCATGGCTCGATTACCTCGTGTGGGAGGCCCTCTATATCGCGCAGTTCATCACGCTCGAGATCTTCTTCCGCGGCTGGTGGATCCGCGCGACGCGCGTGTTCGGCGTGGGCGCCATCTGGTCGATGGTCGTGCCCTACTGCATGATCCATTTCGGCAAGCCGTACTTCGAAGCGTGCTCCGCCATGGTCGCGGGCGTCGTGCTGGGCTCGCTGTCCATGCGGACGCGCAGCATCTACGCCGGCTTCCTCGTGCACGGCACCGTGGCCGTGCTCATGGACGTACTTTCGCTCTACCGCCAGAACGCGTTGCCGGTCCTGCTGACGCCGGTTTCGAGCCGCCACGTCACCTTCCTGCACTGGAGCGCCCTCATCTGGATCGCGTGGGCGCTGGCCCTCGCGGTGCTGGCGACGAAGGGGTGGCAGGTCTGGAAGCGGCGCGCGCGCGACGCGGCCGGCGCCGCTTGACCGCCGCCCGTCCGCATCACGTCCCGGCCGCCGGGTCCTGGTCGCCGCCTGCGCAACAGCCCGCGCGCCATATCAATAGGCGAAGCCGACGCGTCTTTCGGCGCGCCGGCTTCGCGGGGTGCGGGGTGGTGTTACTTGGTCTCCGGGGCCTTCATGTCGCCCTTGGGGGCGTCGCCGGCCTTGTCGCCCTTGGGGGCCTTCTCCTTCTTGGCCTTTTTCTCCTTCTTGGCGGGCTTGTCCGTGGCTGGCGCGGCCTCGTCAGCGGCGACCGTGCGCGTCGCGTGGTGCGTCGCGACGACCTTGGGGGCCGCCATGGCCGAGGCGCCCGTGAGGGCGAGGAGC
>DATKFB010000326.1:0-11430 GCA_035544435.1 Polyangia bacterium | reverse complement strand
CGCGGTGACGCTCGGCAACCACCCGAGCTGGCGCATCAAGGCGACCTACGTTGCGCGACGCATCGTGACCGAGTATCTGACCGAGCGCTCCGAGAAGGCGCGGATCGCGCCGCGCATCCTGGCGGCGCGCTAACGGTAGCGGCCCGCTACGTGGCGCGACGGCCCCGCGACATTTCGTCGCACATTCTGTGAGCGTTAGGGGTTGTGGGAGTAACACCCACGCGTATAGACTGAGCCGGGTTTCAAAACGCCTTGTCCGGAGTCAATGCAGCTCTATCAATGGCTCTCGAACGTCGCGACCGATCGCGGTAGCGCCAAAGCCCTCGTCTACAGGGACACGTACCTGTCCTGGCGAGGGCTGTTGCACCGTGTCGACCGGCGCGCCCAGGAGCTGCACGCCATGGGCATCGGCCCGGGCGCGTGGGTGGGCCTCATGCTCGGCAACGTTCCCGATTTCGTGATCCTCGCGCTCGCGCTCTCGAAGGTCGAGGCGGTCGTCGTGCCGCTCGACCCGACGATGGGCAACCGCGAGCTCGAGATGGTGCTCGAGGCGGCGCCGCTGCGCGCGCTCATCACGCGTCCGCGCGGCGGAGAGGCCGGACAGGGCTCGGCCGGCCCGCCCTACTACGCGGCGCCGCCCACGCCCCGCCCCGCGCCCGTGGCGCGCGTGGCCGCGCCGTCGAAGTTCGTTCCGGAGAACCGGCGCCGGCTGCAGGGCACGCTGCTGACCTGCAGCCTCTACAAGCGCGGCCCCATCGCGAACCTCGGCGAGAGCGGACCGGCCGTGGTTCAGTTCACGGCCACCGTGGGCGGCGATCCGAAGGGCGTGCTGAAGACGACGGCCAACCTCGAGGCGGCGGCGAAGGCCATCGGCGCCTCGCTCGACATCAAGCCCGAAGACCGCATCTTGTGCACGATGCCGCTGCATCACAGCTACGGGTTCGACTTCGGCCTGCTGGCGACCCTCGCGCACGGCACGTCGCTCTTTCTCGAGGACGAGATCTCGCCCAAGCGCATCGCCAAGCTCTTGCGCGAGCAGAGCGTCGACGTGTTCCCGGGAACGCCCGCCCTCTTCGGCGCGCTCGTCCGCGTGCCGACGGTCAAGCCGATCAAGATCGCGGGGGCCCGCTACCTATCCTCGGGCTCGACGCTGCCGCCGAGCATCGCGGAGAGCTTCCACCAGCGCTTCGGCATTCGCCTGCTGTCCTGCTACCACAGCACGCAGGCCGGGCCGCTCGCCATCGACCGGCCGGGCAAGGATCCCGCGAGCGTCGGAAAGGGGTTCGAGGGCGTCGACCTGCGCGTCGCCGCGTCGAAGGGCGACAAGCTCGCCGCGGGCGAGGCGGGCCCCGTTTGGGCGCGCTCTAAGGCTTTGTCCATGCTCGTCGTGCCGAAGATTCACATGCCCAAGCGCGACGGCGGCGTCGCCATCGGAGACGTCGATCGCGAGGGCTGGTTCCGCACGGGCGATCTCGGTCTGCTCGATCGCAGCAGCAAGCTCACGATCACGGGCCGCGAGGACGATCTCGTGAAGGTCGACGGCAAGCGCGTGGCGCTCGGCGAGGTCGAGGGCTGTCTCGAGGCGTTCCCGAAGGTCAAGGCCGCCCAGGCGCGGGTCGTGACCGACGACCTCGGCGGACCGATGGTCATCGCGCGCGTCGTGCGCGCGGGCGTCTGCCGCGCCGAGGACATCATCGACCACTGCGCGCGGAACCTGGCGCCGTACAAGGTCCCGCGCCAGATCGAGTTCTGCGAACAGCTGGTCACGACCTGAGGGCGCACCCAGCCAGGGGCGCAACTCCCGACGGCTACTCCAGCAGGGGCCGCAGCGTGACAGCGAGCGTGGCCTGACCACCGTCGGGTCGCTCGATCTCCTGAAAGACCGAGTAATAGCCGGGCGCTCGGATCTCGACGCGGTGGAAGCCGGCGTGTATGTGACGGCCCTCGCGCGCCCAGGCCGCGACGGTGCCGACGAGCACGTCGTCGACCCAGATCGTGGCGTCGGGCACGTTCGACTCGACCCGCAAGGCCACGCCGGCCGGCCCCGAGAGGTGCGCGCACGACGCGAGACCGAGCGCGAACGTCAAGACGAAGAACAGTGTCCGTACGGAGCGCATGTCAGGGCGTGGTGAGAGGGCGGAGGCGCGCGCGGAGACGGATGACGTCTCCAGACACCTCGACGTTCGAGAGGACGAGAGCGGCGTCGCGGGAGAGCGCCGGCGCGAGCGCCATCGCGAGCGCACGCGTTCGCGCGCGGATCTCGGCGTGGCCCGACTCGATGCGCCGCAGCTCAGCCGAGGAGACGGACCCGACCGAACGCACGTCCTTCAGCAGAGCGGCGACGGCGGCCGGCTCGACGACGTCCGCCTCGACGGTGACGGTTCGCAAATCGCCTCCTGGCGCGATGGTGGCGCCGCCGGTGGGCGCGAGGCGCGCCGCGACGTCGCCGGCGGCGCGCGTGAGGCACTCCGTGCGCGCGACCCCCTCGTCGGCGGCGAAGGCCCGCGGCGCCGCGTCGGGCTCGCCGACCGCGAGGCCCGAGGGAGCGGAGATCAAGCGCGCGGCGATGCGGCAGGAGACGGACACCTTGCCCGTGCCGCGCACGGGCCCTTCGCTGGCCGCCTGCCCGCTCACGATCGCGACCTGCGGCAGGTTCGCGCGGGCCGCCGCGCGCTGCGCGTCGGCGACCTCCTTCACGGCGGGCTCGGCCAGCTGGGCGCGCGCGCCCGCCGCCACGAGCGCCGACAGCAGGAGCGACGTCGCCTCGGGCGCACCGTTAGAGACGAGCAGGATCCCCGAGACGATGGCGGACGGTGGCGGCGACCTCTGGGCCGACTGTCCCCAGCTCTCAACGGCGCGCTGGAGCGCGGGCTCGTCCACCTCGACCTCGAGCCGGACGGAGTAGGCGCCGTTGGCCTCGCCTTCCTCGAGCGCCCGATACCGCCTGACGTAGGTGCGCGCGCGCGCCTCGAGCGCCCTGATGGCGCGGGCCTGACCGGCGCGCGTCGCGGCGTCGAGAAGCTCGGCGAGCGATTGATCGATGGCTTGGCGGAACGCTTCCTCGAGAGCGCGGTCGCGGGCCCCCGCGCCGTTGCCGCCGATGATCGCGGACTGGCCGGCGACGATCCGCACGCCCGGCTGAGCCGCGGGCGCGACCGGAGGCTCCTGCGCGAGCGCAGCCGCCGCGACGAGCGTGAGCCCGGCAGCCACGACCGTCGGCAGGGACGCGATCGGTCGCCTCATTTCAGCACCTTGCCAACGTAGATCAGCGCGGCGCCGCCCGCGAGCTTCTGGGCGGACGGGGCGCCCTGTTTCGCCTCGATGACGAGGCGACCGGCGTGGTCGAGCCGCGCGGGCGCGGCCTCGACGCCAGCGGGGGGCGCGCCCAGGCGATAGACCGCGGCGCCGAGCGCGCACTCGGCTTCGTCGAGCTTCGCGAGAGGCCGGGCCGCGAGCCGCATGGCCGGCACGGCGAGCGTCACGGCCGCGGGTGCGTTGGCGGCGGGCGTTGGATCGATCCAGTCGACGAAGCGGACGGTCACGCGCACGAGCGCGCCGCCGTTCGATTGATACTCGGTCTCGGTCGTGCGCGCCCGTCCCACGGCGAGCGCGATGGCGGCGGCGCCGAGCTTGCGCTCGCCGCCGAGCGGCAGCTCCGCGAGGGCGCGGCCGAGGCGTTCCCGAGCGCGGCTCTCGGCGCGTCGGACGGCGCCCGGGCGGGCCACCTCGGCGCTCGGCATGTGGAGGTCCGCGGCCGCGCCGCCGCTGGCCGTCACGGTGCCGGCGGCCCAGTCGACGTCGACGCCGTCGCGCCGCTCGACGAGCGCCGACGCGCGCGGCCGCGCCGCCGCCTCGAGGCCCGGCCGCGCGCCCGCGCTCGCCTGCGCCTTCGAGTGGACGAAGCCGCCGAGCGCGACAATGGCGAGCGCGCCGAACGCGGGCCTACTCCCACTCAATCGTCGCCGGGGGCTTCGACGAGATGTCATAGACCACGCGGTTGATCCCCTTGACCTCGTTGACGAGGCGCGACGAGATCGTCGCGAGCAGATCGTACGGCAGCGGCACCCAGTCGGCCGTCATTCCGTCGCGCGAGTGCACGGCGCGCAGCGCGAGCACGTTGGCGTAGGTGCGCTCGTCGCCCATGACGCCGACGGTTTGCACGGGCAAGAGGACGCCGAACGACTGCCAGATGGACTCGTAGAGGCCGGCCGCGCGGATCTCTTCTTCGATGATGACGTCGGCGGCGCGCAGGACGTCGCAGCGCGGGCGCGTGACCTCGCCGAGGACGCGCACGGCCAGGCCCGGCCCCGGGAACGGCTGCCGCCACAGCACGTGTCGCGGCAGCTCGAGCGCGGCGCCGAGCTCGCGCACCTCGTCCTTGAAGAGCTCACGCAGGGGCTCGATGAGCTTGAGCGCCATGCGCTCGGGCAGGCCGCCCACGTTGTGGTGTGACTTGATGGTCGCCGAGGGCCCCTTGTGCGAGACCGACTCGATGACGTCGGGGTAAAGCGTGCCTTGCACGAGAAAATCCACGCCTCCCCCCGACCCGGCGATCTTCTTGGCCTCCTCCTCGAACACGGCGATGAACTCACGGCCGATGATCTTGCGCTTCTGCTCGGGCTCGGTGACGCCCGCGAGCTTACCGAGGAATCGGTCGCTCGCGTCGACGACGCGCAGGTCCGCCTTGAAGGTGTCGCGAAAGAGCGACTCGACCTGGGCCGCCTCGCCCGCGCGCTGGAGCCCCGTGTCGACGAAGATGCACGTCAAGCGCTCACCCATGGCGCGCAGGACGAGCGCCGCCGCCACCGACGAGTCGACGCCACCCGACAGGCCGCACACGGCGCGCCCCCGTTCGCCCACGGCCTTCTTGACGGCCGCCACGGCCTCGTCGACGAAGCTCGCCATCGTCCAGGTCGGCTCGCACCCGCAGATGCGAAAGAGAAAGTTCGCCAGGACCTCGCCGCCGCGGGGCGTGTGCGCGACCTCGGGGTGGAACTGCACGCCCCAGAACTTGCGCGCGGGCGCCGCCACGGCCGCCGCCGGACAGTTCGCGCTCTCGCCCGAGACGGCGAAGCCGTCGGGCAGCTTCTCGATGCGATCGCCGTGGCTCATCCACACGGAGATCTCTTCGCCTGCCGTAAAGCCGTGAAACAGCCCTGTCGCGTCCTTGACCTTGAGCGACGCGCGGCCGTATTCGCGGCGCTCGGCCGGCGCCACCTGGCCGCCCAGCAACAGCGCCGTCAGCTGCACGCCGTAGCAAATTCCCAGCACGGGAATCCCCAGATCGTATAGCTCCGTCGAGATACGCGGCGCGCCCGCGTCGTAGGACGACGAGGGCCCGCCCGAGAGGATGATCCCGCGCGGCGCGAGCTCGCGGATCTTGGAGATGGGGATGTTGAACGGGTGGATCTCGGAGTAGACCTTCTGTTCGCGCACGCGGCGCGCGATGAGCTGCGTGTACTGCGAGCCGAAGTCGAGGATGAGGATGAGATCGCGGCGAACCGTCCCTTTTGGGCTCGGGTTTTCGCTCACTGCTCGACCCGGTAGTTCGGCGCCTCTTTCGTGATGATGACGTCGTGCACGTGCGACTCGCGCAGGCCCATAGCGGTCGTGCGCAGGAAGCGCGCCTTCGTGCGCAGCTCCTCGATCGTTCGACAGCCCGTGTAGCCCATGCCCGACTTGAGCCCGCCGATGAGCTGGTAGAGCGACTGCGACAGCGAGCCGCGGTACGGCACGCGTCCCTCGATGCCCTCGGGTACGAGCTTGGCGTCGGTCGTGACCTCGCTCTGGAAGTAGCGGTCCTTGCTGCCGGCTCGCATGGCGCCGATCGAGCCCATGCCCCGGTACATCTTGTAGCTGCGGCCCTGGTAAAGAATGATCTCGCCGGGCGCCTCGTCGGTGCCCGCGAAGAGGCTGCCGATCATGACCGTGTGCGCGCCCGCCGCGATGGCCTTGGCGACGTCGCCCGAGTATTTGATGCCGCCGTCGGCGACAACGGTGACGTTCATCCCGCGCAGCGCCTTCGCGCAGTCGGTGATGGCGCGGATCTGCGGCACGCCCACGCCGGCCACGACGCGCGTCGTGCAGATCGACCCGGGGCCGATGCCCACCTTGATGGCGTCTGCGCCCGCCTTGGCGAGCGCGAGCGCGGCCTCGCCCGTCGCGACGTTGCCTGCGATGATCTGGGCGCGCGGGAAGTTGCGCCGCACGTCGGCGACGGCCTGGATGACGTTCTTCGAGTGGCCGTGCGCCGTGTCGATGCAGATGACGTCGCAGCCGGCCTTCATGAGCGCGTCGACGCGTGCGTCGCGGTCGGAGCCCGTGCCGACGGCGCCGCCCGTGCGAAGGCGGCCGAGCTCGTCCTTGGCGGCCATCGGGTGGCGCTGAGCCTTCTCGATGTCCTTGATCGTGACGAGGCCCTTCAGGTAGCCGCCGCCGTCGATGACGAGGAGCTTCTCGATGCGGTTCTTGTGCAGGAGCTCCTTGGCGGCCTCGACCGACGTGCCCTCGGCGATCGTGATGAGCTTCTTCGTCATCATCGCGCTCACGGGCTGCTCGAGGTTGCGCTCGAACCGGATGTCGCGGTTCGTGAGGATGCCCACGGGGCGGCCGTCCGCCGCCACGACGGGAAGGCCCGAGATCTCGTGCCGCTTCATGAGCTCGAGCGCGGCGGCCAGCTTCTGCTCGGGCGCGACGGTCACGGGATTGACGACGACGCCCGACTCGGCCTTCTTGACCTTCGTGACCTCGAGGACCTGCTCGGGGATCGAGAGGTTCTTGTGGATGATGCCCACGCCGCCCTCGCGCGCCATGCAGATGGCCGTCGCGGCCTCGGTGACGGTGTCCATGGCCGACGACACGATCGGGATCGCGAGCCGGATCTCGGGCGTGAGCTGCGTGCGAACGTCGACGTCCTTCGGAACGACGTCGCTCTCGGCGGGGACCAGGAGGACGTCATCGAACGTGAGCGCTTCTTCGAGGTGACCGTCCGGCAGCATCTCGGGAGATTAGCCGACGGGCCTCCGCGGCGGCAAGAGTGGATCCGCGGCTCGGCGCTCCGCCGACGGACCGGCCCGGCCCCGCGCCCGCCTATTTCACGGGCGCGCTGCAGCTGGCGGCGATGCTGTCCGCCTGCGCGGCCGCCTCGGGCTTGACGCCCGGCAACGCCTTGAAGCGCTGGAGCTCGGCCCGGGCCGCCTTGCAGTCGCCCTGGGCGACGAGCGCCTTGCCGAGCTCGTAGCGCGCGAGCGGGTTCGCGGGATCTAGCTCCACGGCGTTCCGGCACTCGGCGACGGCGCGCGCCGGCTCCTTCTTCTCGAAGAGGGCGCGGCAGAGGTCGGCTGCGAAGGCGGCGTTCTTCGGCTCGAGCTTGCGCGCGCGCTCGCCTGCTGCGACCGCCTCCGGCACGAGCCCGCGACGAAGCTCGACGCGCCCGAGCCGGTTCCAGGCCAGCGCGAAGTCGGGCTTGAGCTTGGTGGCCTTCTCGAGCGCCGCCTGCGCGGGGTCGTAGGCCTTCTTGTCCGAGAGGATCATGCCGAGGTCGGCCCACGCCACGGCGTCACCGGGCGCGAGGCGCGTCGCCTCCTTGAGCGCGCCGAGCGCGCCGTCGACGTCGCCCGTGCGCCGCAGGGCCGCGCCCAGGTTCAGCCGATAGGCGGCGTCGGCCGGCTTGAGGCGCACGGCCTCGCGATAGGCCGCGACCGCCTCGACCTTCCTGCCGAGTCCGTCGCGCGCGACGCCCAGGTTGTATTGCGCCTCGGCGTAGTCGGGGCGCGCGCGTACGGCGGCCTCGAGCTCGACGGCCGCGCGCGCTGTGTCTCCCTTCGCGAGCAAGAGCGCGCCCAGGTTGTTGTGCGGCTCTGGGAAGTCGGCTTTGCGCGCGACGGCCTGGCGATAAGCCTCGGCGGCGGCGGCGAGGTCGCCCTTCTTCTCGAGCGCGACGCCGCGCAGGTAGTGCGGCCGCGAATCCTTGGGGTCGACCTTGGCGGCCGCCTCGAAGGCCGCGATCGCGCCCGCCGTGTCTCCCTGCCTGAAGAGCCGCTCGCCCTTCTCGAGGAGCGGCGCCGCGCCGGCGGCCGCCGGGTCGGAGCTGCCGGGGCCGGCGAGCAGGCAGAGCTGCACGATGACGAGGAGGGCGCGCATGGTGCGAGTCTACATCTGCGGCAGCGACGCGAGGAGCGCGGCGCGCAGCGCCTCGAGGCGCCAGGCATCCACGATCTTCTCGCCCGTGGCCTTGTCGCGGACGTAGAAGACGTCGATGGCGCGGTTGGCCTCCGTCGCGATCTTCGAACGGTGGATGTCGAGGCTCTCGGCGGCCAGCGTGCGCGTGATGGCGTAGAGCACGCCCGGGCGATCCTCCGTGATGATCTCGACGACCGTGAAGTCGCGGCTCACGCCATTGTCGGTCTTGAGCTCGGTCGGCACGGCGGGCGTCTTCCACGCCACGACCGAATCCCCCTTCGGTCGCGAGGCGACGAGATCGGTCACCTTCGCCTTGCCCGACAGCACCGCCTCGAGCTCCTGGCGGACCTTGCGCCACCGTCCGTCGTCCGTGACCGCCCGGCCGAGCGAGTCGCGCACGCGGAAGATGTCGAGCGCCTCGGCCGGATCCTTGGGGTCGCCGGGCGCGCGCGAGTAGATCGCGGCGTCGACGACCTCGATGCGGTTCGCGTAGAGCACGCCCGCGACGTCGGCGAGGAGCCCCGGCGTGTCGCGCGCCGCGAGCACCATCTCGGTGATGCCGAGCCGCTTTTGGTGCACGACCTCGATGACCGAGCTCAGCAGGCGCTCGCGCCGCACGCGCAGCAGATCCATGTGGGCTGCGATGCGCCGCGCCGTGTTCTCGGCGAAGTAGCGGTCCGGAAAGCCGAGGTACAGCGCCGAGACCGCCGCGCCGTTGGGATCCTCGCCGAGCATACGCGCCGCGCGCCCCTGGCGGCGCTTGACGATCTCGGCCCGCTCGGCCCCGAGCAGGTCGGGGCCGCGGCGCAGGTAGATGAGCGTCCGCGAGTAGAGCTCGCGCAGCAGCGTCTCCTTCCAACCGGTCATGGCGTCGGGCGAGACGGACGCGAGATCGCAGAAGGTCAGCAGGTAGAGCTGGCGCAGGCTCTCCTCGTCGCCGCACAGGGTGGCGAAGTCAGCGATCATGCCCAGGTCGTCGAGGTCGCGGCGCTGCGACATCTGGCCCATGACGAGGTGCTGCCGCACGAGAAACTCGATGAGGCGGATGTCCTCTTCGGGCTGGCCGAGCCGCCGGCAGATCGTCACGGCGAGGCCCGCGCCGATCTCGCTGTGCGGGCTGCCGTAGGGCTTGCCGACGTCGTGGAGCAGCGTCCCGAGCGTGAGGGCGACGCGGCTCTTCACCTCCTGGAACGTCTCGGTCGGTACTGGGAAATCGTCGGAGTGATCGCCGCGCGCGAGCGCGTGCAGGCGGCCGACGGCGTAGAGGGCGTGCTGGTCGACCGTGTACACGTGATAGATGTCGTGCTGCACGCGGCCCGTGCTCGGCTCCCACTCGGGCATGAGCGCGGCCAGCAGACCGAGGTCTTGCATCTGCTCGAGCCGCGACGGGTTGGCGCGATCGCGCCCATCACAGAGCAGGTCGACGAACCGCCGGCCCGAGTCGGCGTCCGCGCGCAGGGCCTCGGCGCGCGAGGCCGCGAACTCGCCGATGAGCTCGCGCGTGCGCAGCCCGATTGGAAGGTCGATGTCCACGGCGAGCGAGAAGACCCGGATCATCTCCGACGGCTGGCGGTCGAAGACGACCTCGTCGACGACCTCGAGGGCGCCCTCGCGCACGACGAAGCTGGGATCGGGCGCCGCGTCCGGCCGGATGAAGACCGGCCCCGTGTTGCGCCTCTTGTCGGGAGTGGCAGTCGCGCGCTGCAAGAGCCGCTCGGTCTCGTTCCGGATGAGCTTGGCGTGCGCGTGGTACTGATGCATGAGCGCCTCGACGGCCGGGTGCACGGCCGGGCGGATGACGCCGCCGTGGTCGCGCGCCTCGGGGCAAAGCACGGGCGCGATGGCCTCTTGGAGGGCGAAGCGCAGATGATCCTGCCTCCGCCCCGCGGCGGCGTGCATGGCGATACGCACGCGCAGGAGCCACTCCGTTGCGGCCGTGAACGCCGCCGCAAGGCGCCCGGTCATGACACCCTTCTGCTGCAGCTCGCGCGGGTCGCCGGTCCCGAAGCGCGCCATGGCGGCCCACCGTCCGACGCAGAGATCGCGCATGCCGCCGGGCCCATTCTTGAGGTCGGGCTCGAGCAGGAAGATCGTGTCGCCGAAGCGGCTGTGGCGGGCGCGCTGCTCGGCGCGCAGGCGGGCCACGAAGTCGTCGGCGGCCGTCGCCGCGATGCGCGCCCTGAACTGCTCGAGGAAGCGCGTCGCTAGGCCCGCATCCCCCACGAGAAAGCGCGCGTCGAGCAGCGCCGTGGCGGCCGCCAGGTCCGTCGCGGGCAGCGCCAGCGCCTGCTCGAACGAGCGCACGGCGTGCCCCGCGTCGACCTTGGCGTCCCAAAGCGGGTAGAGGATGGCCTCGGCGAGCGTCTGCACGTCGGCGCCCGGCCGCTCGGCGCACAGCACGAGCAGGTCCAGGTCCGAATAGGGCGCCAGCTCCGAGCGGCCGAAGCCACCCGTCGCGAGGATCGCGACGGAAGTGGGGCATTTCGCCAACTCGGGCCCCGCGGCCTCCGAGACCAGGACGTCTACGTCCCGGGACAGCTCGCGGGCGACCTCGATGCCATTTCCGCCCTGCCGCACGGCCGCCGCCGCCTTCTCGCGAGCGCTCGCGAACCGCTGCGCTATCGACTCGGTCATCTGCGCATCACTCTACCAGCGTCCGCGGATTGACGGCGATGTCCCGGTACGGCACCGTAATGGCCATGGCCGAGATCGAGCTCGCTCCTCTTTCCCACCGCCTCGACGACGAGGAGATGAAAACCTTGTCGAAGCTCCTCGAGGACGTCGGGGCTCCGGCCATCGGCCGCACGGACGAGCACGTCTCGCACACGATCGCGGCTCGCCTTTCGGAAGAGGCCCTCACCGAGTTCCTCGACCGCCTCGACGCCCACGACTTGGGCGCCGAGATCTACCTGCCCATCGAGTTCGAGGGCCGCGTCACCATCGGCGAGTACCGCGTCGCCTCGACCCAGGCCCTCCTCGACATCCTCGAGGAGATGCGCGAGGAGCTCGACGTCGACGCCGAGGAAGAGGCGGAGGACGAAGAAGAAGAGGAAGACGAGGACGAAGAGGAGGACGAGGGCACCGTCATCGAGGCCCAGCTCCGGCACATCTGGCACCTCGTGTCTGACGGCGCCGTGGAGTCCATTGAAAAGGGACTCCCCCTCCCCCAGCAGACCTGATCTCGCCTCGGCGCTTCGGGGTGCGTCGCTCGCTCGCCCTGCGAGCTCGCATCGGTCAGTACCTGGGGCG
>DATKFB010000325.1:0-4358 GCA_035544435.1 Polyangia bacterium | reverse complement strand
GGCCTCGAGCCGCGCGGCGGCTCCCTGCAGCGTCGTGAGCGTCGGCGCCGACGCCACGTTCGCGGGCGCGCCCGCCGACGCCGCGCTCGACATGCCGACGGCGCGCGCCGACCGACGCGCGCCGCCGGGAGGCGGGTTCGCCGTGCGCGTGCGCGACCCGCGGCGGGTCGCCTCGGCGGACGCCCGATCGAGCGCCTGCGGCGGCGAGCCTCCCGACTGAGCGCGCGCGAGCGCGGCGTCGACGGCGTGGCCAGGACCGCCCGCTTCGAGCCATTCGGTCGCGAGCGCCACGAGCTCGTCCGCGCCCGCGGCGGGCACGGCGAGGGCGAGGGCCCGGCGCAGGTAACCGAGGCGCGACGCCCCCGACGTGAGCGCCGCCGCGAGCCGGAGCGCCGCTCGCTGCACGTCGGGCGAGACGCCGGCCGCGAGCGCCTCGGCCTTGCGCGCCGCCACGCGCCGACGGTGCAGCGGCACGCGCTCGTCGCGCGCGAGGGCGAACCACGCGTCAGCGGCGCGCGCGGGCGCGCCCAGCTCAGCCTCGGCGTCGGCCGCGGCCGCCGCCCAGGCCGGCACGGTGACGTCGGCGGGCGGCGCCAGCTCGACGAGCAAGGCCAGCCGGTCCTTCGCGGGCAACGCACGCGCGACGCTGAGGACCGCCATCGTCACGGCCGGCAGGCCCGGAGCGTCGGCCGCCGCGCGCCGCAGCTCGTCCACCGCCTGCCCCAGGTCGCGCACGCGCAAGATCTCCGCGAGCTGCACCTGCAGACGCGCCCGCGTCGCCGTGTCGGTCGCCGCGGCCACGGCGCGGCGCAGCTCCTCCGCCCGCGCGGCCACCACTCCCCCTTTCAGCGCTTGAGCCGCTGGCACCGCTGCAAAATATCACGCCGCCGCGGGGTCGCCCCGGGCAATTTCGCGGTGGTGCGCGTCGCCGCGCACTGGAAATTCCAGCCCGCGCGCGCCGAGCGGCCGCTCGCTTGCGACCGGGGCGCCGTTTGTTAGAGTGCGCCGCGACGATGTCTTCACCCCGAGCGCCGAGCCCGGCCCGCGCGTTCGCCGCATTCGCGGTCATCCTCGCGGGCGGCGGCGGGACGCGCCTTTGGCCCTCGAGCCGCCGCGCGCGGCCGAAGCAGCTCCTGACGTTGGGCGGCGCCGAGTCGCTCCTCGCGGCCGCCGTGCGCCGCGCGCAAGCCGTCGTGGGCCTCGAGCACACGCTCGTCGTCACGGCTGCCGACCAGGAGGCGCAGGTTCGCGCCGCCGTGCCGGACCTGCCCGCCGCCAACGTCATCGCCGAGCCCGTGCCGCGCAACACGGCGCCTGCCGTCGGCCTTGGCGCCGTGGCCGCAGCGCGCCGCGCCGGCCTCGACGCCGTCATCGCCGTCCTCCCCGCCGATCCGTTCATCGGCGACGAGCCCGAGTACGAGCGCCTGCTGCGCGCCGCCCTCGCCGAGGGACGCGAGGCGATCGTCACGATCGGCATCACGCCTACGCACGCGGAGACGGGCTTCGGCTACCTCCGCCTCGGCCCGCCGTCGGGCGCGCGGCCGCACGGCGCGCGCGTGCACGACGTGGCCGCGTTCGTCGAGAAGCCGAACCTCGCCCGGGCCGAAGAGTACGTCGCCTCGAAGGACTACCTGTGGAACTCGGGCATGTTCTTCCTCACGGCGCGGCGCATGTTCGAGGAGGCGCGCCGCCACCTCCCGGCGCTCGCCGACGTGCTCGACGCGGCCGTGGCCGCGCGAGACGACGCCGCGGCGGCGGCCGTCGTGCGCGCGCGCTACGCAGGGACGCCCAGCATCTCAATCGACAACGGCATCATGGAGAAGGCGGGAGGCCTGCGCGTGCTGCCCGGCGCCTTCGGTTGGAACGACGTCGGCAGCTGGGCGGCCGTCGCGACGATCCGCCCCGCCGACGAACAGGGAAACGTCGTGCTGGGCGGCGCCACGGTCGTCGACAGCGAAGGCAGCCTCGTGATCGCCGACGAGGGAGCGCCCTTCGTCGGCGTCGTCGGCGTCAAGGATCTCGTCGTCGTCGTCACGAAGGATGCCGTCCTCGTCGTACCGAAGGCGCTCGCGCAAGACGTCAAGAAGATCGTCGAGGCCGCCAAGAAGTCCGGCCGTCACGATTTGCTCTAGAATCACCGCGCCCGATCCCGAGTCGCCCATGAACCCGAGAGTCTTTCGCGAGTACGACATCCGCGGCCACGCGGAAGAGGATTTCCCCGACGCTTTCGTCACCGACCTCGGCCGCTCGATGGGCGCGTACTTCGTCGACCGCGGCGCGCGCCGCATCACGCTCGGCCGCGACTGCCGCCTGTCGTCGCCGCGCATCCACGCCGCGCTCAAGCGCGAGCTGCTCGCCTCCGGCCTCGACGTCGTCGACGTCGGCATCGTGCACACGCCCGCGCTGTACTTCTCGGTCTTCCACCTGGACGCCGACGGCGGCGTCATGATCACGGCGAGCCACAACCCCGGCGAGGACAACGGCTTCAAGGTCGTGCACGGCAAGAGCACGATCTACGGCGCCGAGATCCAGAAGCTGCGCACGGGCATCGAGACGCGCGCCTTCCGCGCGGGCGCGGCCGCGGGCGCCGCCAGCGACCACGACATCCTGCGCGACTACGTCGATTACGTCGCGGCCAACATCCAGCTCGGCCCGCGCCGCTTCAAGATCGTCGTCGACGGCGGCAACGGCACGGGAGGGCTCGCGATCCTGCCCATCCTCGCGAAGCTCGGCCTCGACGCCGACGGCATCTACTGCGACCCCGACGGTCGCTTCCCCAACCATCACCCCGACCCGACCGTGCCCGAGAACCTCGTCGACCTCGTGGCGCGCGTGCGCGCCTCGGACGCCGAGGTGGGCATCGCGCTCGACGGCGACGCGGATCGCGTGGGCGCCGTCGACGGCCAGGGCCGCATCCTGTGGGGAGATCAGCTCGTCATGCTGTTCGCGCGCGACATCCTCACGCGCCAGCCCGGCGCGACCTTCGTCAGCGAGGTGAAGTGCAGCCAGGCCCTCTTCGACGACATCACGAGCCGCGGGGGCCGCGCCATCATGTGGAAGGTCGGCCACTCCCTCATCAAGGTGAAGATGAAGCAGGAGAACGCCGCGCTCGCGGGCGAGATGTCGGGCCACATGTTCTTCGCCGATCGCTGGTTCGGTTTCGACGACGCCGTTTACGCGGGCCTGCGCCTCATCGAGCTGCTCACCCAATCGCCGAAGACGCTCGCGCAGCTCTTCGACACGCTGCCCGTCCTGCACAACACGCCCGAGATCCGCATGCCGTGCCCGGAAGACCTGAAGTTCGAGGTCGTCAAGCGCGCCGTGAGCTGGTTCAGCGCGCGCTACGAGGTCGTCGCCGTCGACGGCGCGCGCGTCATGTTCGAGGACGGCGGCCGCAACGTCGGCTGGGGCCTCGTGCGCGCGTCGAACACGGGACCCGTGCTCGTCATGCGCTTCGAGGCCGACACGCCGGCGCGGCTCGCCGAGATCCGCGCCCTCATCGAGGACCGCCTGCGCGGCATCATCGCCGACGTCGCCGCGCTCGAAAAGACCCGCGTTCCGACCTGAGTCAGCGAGATCTCCGCGGGGTTTCGCCGGAATAAGCGCGCCTCGACCTCCGTCCTATAGATGGAGGTTCACGATCATGAAGCGCGTCGCACTTTCGTTCGCGTTGCCCGTTCTGGGATTGCTGCTGGGGGCCGCCAAGCCGGCCTCTGCGCAAGGTTGGCGTGGCGGCGGTCACGCCGCGCCGATGGCGCACGCCGGTGGCGGCTGGCGCGGCGGCTTCGCCTCGCGTCCGGCGCTCGTGCCCCACGTCGCCGTGGCGCCGCGAGCATTCGCGGGTCGCGCGGCGTACGGCGCTCACCCCGGTTACGGCGGGCGCGCCGGTTACGGCGGGCCCCGCTTCGGCTATGGCGTCGGGCCCGTCGCGGGTCGCTGGGGATGGCGCGGCACGACGCGCGTCTGGTTCGGCGCGCCGGGCGTCCGTCCCTACGCAGGCTGGGTCTGGCTCCCCGGCACCTGGGCCTGGGACGGCGCCCAATGGGTCTGGCAAGACGGCTACTGGGCGCCGCCCGCCTACTGAGAGCCGAGGCGCGGGAGGTTGCTCTCGTCGAACGACGTCAGGACCGGGGCCGTGATGTCGCGGCAGCCGTCGTCGAGAGCGTGCGGGCAATTGGTGCCATTGCACGCACACGCTTTCAGCAACGGGATGAACAGCGCGCGAATCTGATCGGGGACGAAGCGAATGTTCGAAACCTTGCGCTGCAGGAACGGCTGTCCCATGTTCCCGGCGAGCACCACGGCCACCTCGAAGGCCGTCGTTCCTGCGCTGGGCGTCACGCCCAGGGTCGACGGCA